>CALCIC010000275.1 GCA_937907405.1 uncultured Isosphaeraceae bacterium
ATCCGCTCCGCAAGGACTTCCTCGAACCGTATTACGAAGAGCCGGCCAAGGTGTTCTCCAGCCGGATCGACGAGGGGAAGGGGCAGCACTTTCGGGCCGAGGAGTTCGCCTCGCACGGCCGGAACATCAAGATCCCCCAGGGGTTCAAGGACTGGGCGAGCCTGTCGAGCGGATCGGACCCCAAGGGGGCGAACCTGCTGCCGGCGGGGGTCGACGTGGAGGAACTCGCCACCGACCAGTTCATCGTCAGCATGGGGCCGCAGCACCCCAGCACCCACGGGGTCTTTCGGATGAACATCCGGGTCGACGGCGAGACGATCGTCGGCCTCAAGCCGGTCATGGGCTACATGCACCGGAACCATGAAAAGATCGGCGAGCGGAACACGTTCCTGATGAATTTCCCGTTCACCGACCGGCTCGACTACCTGACGAGCATGGGGAACAACTTCGGCTACGCCCTGGCCGTCGAGCAGCTTATGGGGGACGACGCCAAGCCCCCCGAGCGGGCCGAGTACATCCGGGTGATCATGGCCGAGCTGACCCGGATTCAGAGCCACATGTGGTCGATCGGCTTCCTGCTCAACGACCTGGGGGCGTTCTTCACCCCCGCGCTGTACTGCATCGAGGAGCGGGAGCTGATCCTCGACCTGTTCGAGTGGGCGGCCGGCAGCCGGATGATGTGCAACTACTTCCGGTTCGGCGGCGTCGCGTTCGACCTGCCCCAGGGCTGGATCGAGCGGTGCCGGGGGATCGTCAACGACCGGCTCGACAAGAAGATCGACGAGCTGGACCGCTACCTCACGAAGAACGAGATCCTCCTCGACCGCGCCAAGGGGGTCGGCGTCCTCACGCCGACGCAGGCGGTCGGCTTCTCGACCGGCGGCCCCGTGCTGCGGGCCTCGAACGTCGCCTACGACGTCCGCCGCGCCGCGCCGTACAGCATCTACGACCGCTTCGACTTCCAGGTGGTGACGGGCGAGAACGGCGACGTCTACGACCGCTACTACGTCCGGCTCCTGGAGATGCGCGAGAGCGTCCGGATCCTCAAGCAGGCGGTCCGCGACGTCCCCGACGGGCCGATCCTGCCGGGCAAGAAGAGCTATCAGATCAAGGTCCCCGCCGGCGAGGCTTATTCGCGGGTCGAGAACCCCAAGGGGGAGCTCGGCTACTACGTCGTCGCCGACGGCTCGCCGACCGCCTATCGCTACCACGTCCGCAGCCCGAGCTTCATCAACCTGACGGCGCTTGAGCAAATGTGCATAGGCCACACGATCGCGGACGTCGTCGGAATCCTGGGGAGCCTCGACATCGTGCTCGGCGAGGTGGATCGCTAGACGGTCGAGGCGGGCGCGCGAGACGGTCGAGGCGGCCTTCGGGCCGCGCGCCGTCGCCGCGTTGGACATGAGGAATCGAGAGGGGCGGCGCGATGGGAATGGGTCAAGGAGTCGTCAGGGGGCACCTGATCACGCTCAGGCGGTTCTTGCTGACGTTCTGGCGCGACGCCCGCGCCGGCAACATGTTCAAGCGGCGGGGGGGCGGCCCCCAGATCCTCGACTTCTTCCGCACGCCGGCCGGCGGCGACGAGCCGACGATCGTCCAGGATTCGCGGACCGACGGCCTGTTCACCGTCGAATACCCCGACGAGCGGCTGCCCGTCTACGAGCGGTTCCGGGTCCTGCCGGTGCTCGTCTACGACGACGAGGACGGCAACGTCCGGTGCACCAGTTGCAACATCTGCGCCAAGGTCTGCCCCCCGCAGTGCATCTGGATGTCCCAGGCCAAAAGCCCCAAGGGGACCGTCGTCCCGCTCCCCGAGGACTTCTACATCGATATGGACGTCTGCATGAACTGCGGGCTCTGCGCCGAGTACTGCCCGTTCGACGCCATCAAGATGGATCAGAACTTCGAGCTGTCCAACTACGAGCGCTACCAGAGCCACATTTACAGTCTCCAGGACCTGCTGGTGTCGACCGAATACTACGCCAAGACGCATCCCGGCGACTGGGCGAGCAACGCGGAAGTCGTCGAGCGCGGCAAGGTCGCCAAGAAGAAGGACCAGCGGCTTCAGAAGGCCCTCGGCGCGACCCGGCCGGCGGCCCCGGCGAAGCCCGCGCCCCAGAAGGCGAAGGTCTGACTCGGTTCGATTGGGAAGGGCCCCGACGGGGCGCGGCGAGGGTCTTGCCGCGACCGTGGGGCTCGCTTAAGATGATCCAGTCCTCGCCGATCAGCGGTCGAGCATCTTCGAGGAAATCAGTAGTTATGTCGATTCGACCAACGGCAATTACAGATCTAAGGTGACATCATGATTTTTTCACATTGCGCGGACCTGCACCTTATTGACATCGACGGCTAGCATCAGTCTACTGAGCGTGTGAACTCTTGATACTTACTTTGAGCGTTGTGCCACAGTCAGAGTTGGAACAATCCGACGATGTTTGATCGTTGCGGCCGTCTGTGGTTCTCAGCGTGGCTCTGTTCTTGCGTATTCGCGGGCTGCGGCAGCGGCGACGGCGTAGGTCTGCACCAACTTTCGAACGCGACCGTGGTCAAGGCGGGCGATCCCTTCGTGGAGCACTCCGCCTTGCCGCAACCTGTGATGCAGATCACGGATCCCAAGGCGGGTGCAAGCTTTTCGGTTGGTCCGGCGCGCAACGCGGACGACCTCGTACATTGTCTCGTTCGGCTCGAGGTCCCCAAAGGCGGCAAGACGCCCGAGGCGCTCTCCCTTCAACTCTTGAGCGACGGCTCGCTCGCCGGATCGAGCGAACTCTTGATCAAGGAGAAGCTGAGCGATAGCGTCTGGATTCTGGAAGGAGATCTCCAACCGCCGGCTCGTAAGGGGCGTTACAAGCTTCGTGCGGAGGGTATTCAGACCGTCATCGTCGAGCCCGGGAAAAGCGGCTCAGCGCCGTCCCACAAGATCACTCGACCGCGTTCCCCCGAACTCGAAATCCGCATAGGTGAATGATGCGTCGATTAGAGAGGCGATTGGGCTTCGGTTTCACGCTGATTGAATTTTTGGCGGTGATCGGGATCATCGCCATTTTGATGGGGCTGCTCCTTCCGGCCGTCCAGATGGCGCGCGAGGCGGGACGGCGGGCGGCCTGTTCGAACAACCTCCGCCAGATCGGGGTTGCCATCCAGACCTATGCTGCGGCGCATGGTTCTCTGCCGTTGGCCCTGGGGTTCTCCGCTCATTGTCGTTTGCTTCCGCACGTTGAGCAAATCCAGACGTACAACGCGATCAACTTCAACATCTCCAGGTCTTTCGACGCCGCCCAGTTCGCGGCGAATTCAACAGCCTCCCAGGTTGGCATGGCCATCCTGCTGTGTCCGTCGGACACGCCTGTGTCCGGCTACCCCGCGATGTGCAATTACTCGTTCAACGTCGGGTATGGCTTCGTACCTGGCGGACGGGCCCAGAACGGGCCGTTTGGTCGAACGACGATCCGCTACTCCGACGTTCCGGACGGAACCTCCGTCACGGCGGCGCTCGCGGAGTGCCCGCTGGGCGTCAGAGGAGGAGCGCGAGACCCGTTACGATCCGTCTTCGACACGCCGTTTCCAGAAGACAAATTCGAATCGTTCGCTAGGGAGTGCAGCTCACTCGATCCCATTCAGGCGAGGCTGAACGGCTCGACCCGAGGCGGCAGCTGGTTGGAAGGGCAACTGGGGTATACGCTTTACAACCACAACGTCATCATCGACGGTCACACTTGCACCAATGGCACAATGATCCAGACAGGAGCATGGAGCGCGGGAAGTGCGCACCCCAACGGGGCGCACGTCTCGTTCCTGGACGGCCACGTTGAATTCCGAGCAAAATCCATCGCAACTAGTGTGTGGAGGGCGATGGGGTCACGGAATGGAGGCGAATTGCTGTCAGGGAAGGATTAGCAAGCAGGCAGACTGTCATGAACAATCGACTTTTTCAGGAGGGCCTTGAGATGGGACAATTTCGTTACTCGATGTTGCTCGCCCTCACTACTTTGGTGTTTCTATTGGGGGGAGCATCAGGACGCGTGGAAGCGCAGTGGATCAACATCGATACTCCCACAACCCACGACGCGTCAGAAGGAACGCCGTTTCCATTAACTCCTGGCGGGACATACACTGTCGCTGGTTCCGTCGGCGCAGGATCATCAGATAATATCTATGTAAAAATGTACAATACTGGTGATCCTAATGACCTAACACTCTACCATGGGCAGCAGATCAGTCCGGTGCCCACGTCCGGAATGCCGCCGAGGTGGAGCAATAACGTTACGATGCCTACATCAGCGACCCTGGCGCCCGGCTCCTACGTCTTCACGATCACGGCTGAATTGAGAACAGGCACAAACGTCGATGCATCCGACAGCATAAAAGTACGTATTATCATTATGGAGCCGTGATCGTTGGTGTTTGTGATTTCGGCCTTTGAAAGCGGGCCGTTGATGCCGATGATGCCTACGCGGAATAGGATTCGACGAGTCGTTTCTTCCGAGCCCCGAAAGCTTCAAACGATGGTTTCGCAGCGAGTCGCGCTGTCCTTTCCAGATGGACCTCGCTTCCGCTGATTCGGACCTCGCCGCGGTGTCTCAGTTACCCTTCGTTCTCGCGTCAAGGGGCGACCAGGGAGCTTCCTAGTGTCTTGATTCAGTAGTTCGTGCCATCGAATCCGGCCAATCCATCAGCCGCCGAATTATACGGTAATCCTCCGACTCTTTGCACTCAGGGCGTGGAACGATGCGATCCGGACGATGATGGAGTTGTGGTTTCAGTTGTCGTTATCAATACGTCTCCGGCCGACCATCGGGATGAGTCGGCTTGGTCCCGAGAGCCCGAAATCGCCCCAACCTCGCCGGCGCGATGCACTGAAAGTGATCGATTCATGATTCCCACGTATACCCCGAAGTACGCCCCCGACACCAAGGTCCGCGTCGTCCAGTTCGTCCGGGTCGGCCACCGTCGCTGGAAGACCCAGTTCGACGGCGTCGTCGAGGCCGAGGGGCGCCGCCCGGTCGGCGGCATCGAGATGGGGGGCAAGGCCTCCTACTGCCAGCAGTCGACGCTCCGCCTCCGGCGGCTCGACGGCGAGATCACCGAAGTGGCGCTCGACGAGCAAACCGTGGTCGAGGTGCTTTCCTGAGCCGAGCCGACCCATCAACCCGAGGTTTCGCGAACCATGGTCGTCAACAACTTCGTCTTCATCGGGCTTCTGATCCTCCTGGCGATCGGCTTCGCGGCGGCTCCGCTGATCATCGTGCGGCTGATCGCCCCTCGGAAGCACTCGCCGGCCAAGGGGGACACCTACGAGTGCGGCGTGAAGACGTACGGCGAGACCTGGGTGCGGTTTCGGATCCAGTATTACATTTACGCCATCATGTTCGTGGTCTTCGACATTGAGACGGTGTTCCTCTATCCCTGGGCGGTGAGCTACGCGGGGCTGGGGACGTTCGCCCTGGTGGAGATGGTCGTCTTCCTGACGATCCTGTTCGTCGGCCTGGGCTACGCCTGGGGCAAGGGCGTGCTCCGCTGGGTTTGATTCGAGGCGTGGGGCGGTCGCGGGTCGGAATGGGAAGGGGGGGAGAGTGGAACTCGATACGGTCTGGCGTGGGACGATCTTGGCGGTTTCCCAGTCGCAGTTGGTCGAGCTCGACTTCTACACCGGCCTGCGCTGGGCGCTCTGGCTGCTGGTGGGCTTCGCCGGGGTCTTCCCCGGGATCGTCGCCTACATGGTCTGGCTCGAGCGCAAGGTCGCCGCGCGGTTCCAGGACCGGATCGGCCCCAACCGGGTCGGCCCGC
>CALCIC010000276.1 GCA_937907405.1 uncultured Isosphaeraceae bacterium
CGAAACAGGCCGGGGCGCCCACCGAGGACGCGGGCCTATATTGCAACGAACACGGCGTCCCGGAGAAGTTCTGCACGATCTGCCATGAGGAGTTGAAGAAGACCCTGCTGCTCTGCGAGGAGCACGGCGGCGTTCCGGAAGACGTTTGCACGCTCTGCCATCCGGAAGTGAAGGACAGGTACAAGATCCAGGTGTGCGAGGAGCACGGATTGCCCGAGCACTTCTGCGCCCAGTGCGGCAACGGTTCCGGCGCGTCCGTCAACATGCCCGACGACGGCTGGTGCGCCACCCACGACAAGCCCGAGGCCCTCTGCCTGGAATGCCAGCTCGGAATCCAGTCGCTGGACCCCGGGGCCGACCTCGCCAAGCTCTGCCGCCAACCGCTGCCGATGGTGAGACTGGCGTCCGCGAAGCTCGCGCGTCAGGTGGGTTTCGAGACTGCGGAGGCCGTCGAGGAGGAGCATTCCCATAAGCTTGAGGCGAACGCCGAAACCGCCTACGACGGCAACCATTACGCCGAGATCACCCCCCGGGTCGCGGGTTTTCTCCGCGAGGTCCGCGCCGATCTCGGCAAGGCCGTCAAGCAGGGAGATGTACTGGCCGTCGTCGACTCGGCCGAAGTGAGCGGCGCCAAGGCCCAGTATCTGACCGCCGAGGCCGCCGTGGAACTCGCCCAGGCGACCTACGAACGGAACAAGTCGCTGGCGAAGTCGGGGTCGATCGCCGCGAAGGCCGAGCTGGAAGCGCTGACCGCGCTGAACCAGGCCAAGGCGTCCTCGCTCGACGCCGAGCAGAAGCTGAGGAACTACGGGTTCGACGATGTCCAACTCGCCCGGATCGTCAAGGACCATGACACCGCTTCATTCCTGGACGTGGTCGCGCCGCTCGACGGCATGGTCGTCGTTCGACACGCCGTCAAGGGCGAGCCGGTCCAGGCGACGACGCAGCTCTTCGCCGTCGCCGACACCTCGAGGATGTGGCTCTGGATCGACGTCTACGAGTCCGACGTCGACGAGGTGAAGACCGATCAGAAGGTGACCTTCACGGTCTCGCACGACGACAAGGGCAAGGGCGCTTTCTCGGGCGTCGTCAACTGGATCGGCACCGAGGTCAACCAGCAGACGCGGACCACCCGCTGCCGCGCCGAACTCGCCAACCCGGAGGGCCGGCTTCGCGCCAACCAGTTCGGCCAGGCCGAGATCCAGGTCGGCGACGAGCACAACGCCGTGATCGTCCCCAAGTCCGCCGTGCAGCGCAAGGACGGCGTCGACGTCGTCTTCATCCCGCAACAAGAAGGGGGCGTCTACCGTCCCCAGCGAATCGTGACCAAGCCCACCGATCGGGGCGACGTCCTGGAGGTCGCCTGGGGGCTCAAGCCCGGCGACCGGGTCGTCACCAGGGGGGCGTTCCTGCTCAAGACCGAGATCATGAAGGGCGCCATCGGCGCCGGGTGCTGCGAATAGCGCGGGCTGCTTTCGGATTCATGCAAAAACCAAAACAAGCTGAAGCAAGTATCCTTCTCCCCCCGGGAGAAGGTGCCCGAAGGGCGGATGAGGGTCGTCGGAGTCAT
>CALCIC010000277.1 GCA_937907405.1 uncultured Isosphaeraceae bacterium
ATCGCCGTCCTCGACAGAGAATGTCTTCTCGGAGTCTTTCGCCCCAATCTCGATTGATGAAAGGCCCTCATGATGGCCGGCAAAAAATCGAACTCCCTCGCCGAAGAGCTTCGCGAGGCAATCCTGCGCGAGAACGCGAAGCCGTCCAAAAACCAGATCCAATCCATGATCGAGCATGGCTCGATCAACGAAAAGGGCGAAGTGCTGCTCAAGAGTCCCTGGACCGAGGCGACGAAATCCGTCTCTCCCGGTAAAAGGAAGCGGTCCAAGGACGCCTGACGCTCATCCCACCACCCCGGCCTCCCCCTCCGTCAATACACCCGAGACTCCGGGTGGAAGTTCCGGATGACGTACCGCCGCAAAGCGAACAGGACGACGAGGTTCATCAGCTTGACGACAAGCAGCCAGGTGTCGAGCGCGTAAGACTCGCGAAAATCGGTGAGGCCGAAGGTGAAGAACGCCAGGGCGTAAGGAACCTCGATCCACGACCGGCGATACCGGGCGAACCGCGCGAACACGAGCGCCGCGAAGACGGTCCAGGCCGTCCCCTCGAACAGATTGAACCCATGAGTCGCGTGTTCGATCCACGTCGCCTTCTGGGGCGAGTAGATCCACCATCGGCGCTGGATGAGGTCGAGAAGCCATTGAGACGTCATGGATCAACCCGACTCCCTAAGCCCCCAGCACCAGTCCCAGGGCTCGTCGAGGTCGTCGTACGGCCAGAGTTCGCCCATCGACTTGCGGAGTTCGATGATGCGTCTTGGGGGCTTCGACGACCCGCTGAGATGCAGGAGCGGGACCCGGGGCGGTTCGATCGGCCAGGAGCGGCGGCAGAGGTTCATCAGAGCGGGGACGCCGGGAGCGGCCTCGGCCCGGGCGATCAGGTCGCGGAACGTCCAGGGGTGCGGATACCCGCGCCCGCTCAGGGCGATTTCCAGCCAGCCGACGCGGAACGGGTCGTCCGTCGCCAGATCGTGGGATTCGACGGGTCCGGCCGCCATCGTCCAGTCGTCGAGAGACAAGGGGATCTCGTTGTCCGGTGACGGATCGCGCCCGAGGGCCTGGCGGATCGGCTCGGCGATGGAGCCCAGAAACAACGT
>CALCIC010000278.1 GCA_937907405.1 uncultured Isosphaeraceae bacterium
GCCCCACGACCCTCATCCGGCCGTCCCGGCCACCTTCTCCCGGGGGGAGAAGGGATGCTCGCGTCAGCCTCTGCAAAACAGCGCAACATCAAAACTCGCGCTTCTGGCTGATCGTCCAGGTCAAAAGCGTCGGGTGGTCAGCCCCGGGGGGAGAAGGGGTCACTGGAAGATCACTGCCTGATCATGGCGCAAGGAATTCTCATATCATGGCGAATAACATCACGACGCATCTGATGTTCGAAGGCTCCGCCCTTGAGGCGATGACGTTCTACGTCTCGCTGTTCCCGAATTCGGCGGTGGGGCGGGTGCAGAAGTACGGCCCCGGCGAGCACGGGGCGGAGGGCTCGGTCAAGATCGCGGCCTTCACGCTGGCGGGGCGGGATTTCCTCTGCATCGACAGCCCGGTGAAGCATGGGTTCACCTTCACGCCGTCGATGTCGATCTTCGTCGAGTGCGAGAGCGAAGCCGAGCTCAAGGACGCGTTCGACCGGCTCGCGGAAGGGGGCGGCGTCCTGATGCCGCTGAACAATTATGGATTCAGCAAGCGGTTCGGCTGGGTGACGGACCGCTTCGGGGTCTCCTGGCAGTTGAACCTGGCGTGAAGCCGGCGGCGGGCGAGGGTCCGCGCCCCCTCGCCCGTTCGAAGTCTCGCGTCACTCGGCGGCGGCGGCGGCCGGAGCGACGACGGTGGGGATGACGGGGCCGGCCTTGGGCTGGTAGGCGTTGTAGTCCTCGCCCAATAGCGCGGCGATGGTCGCGGCGATCTGGTTCTGGTCGGCCTTCGGCAGCGGCTTGCCGTCGGCGGGGGAGGTGTCGGGGCCGAGGACGCCGATCCAGATCCGCTCGGCGCCCTTGACCTTCGCGCCGTGGCGCCGCCATTCGACGGGCGCGTCGCCCCGGCCGTGGTCGGCGGTGAGGATCAGCGTGGTCTGGTCGCGGTACTCGGGCGTCGACTGCAACGTCTCCCAGAGCGTCTTGACGTACTGGTCGAACTTGTTCGCCGAGTTCAGGTAGTCGGCGTACTTGCCGGCGTGGGCGAACTCGTCGGTCTCGCCGAAGCCGATGAACATGACGCGAGGCTTCGCCCGCTTCATGTGCTCGTGCGCCGCGAAGAACGTCAGCGAGTCGTACCCGCAGCCTTCCCAGAGGCGGTACGTATTGGTGATTACCTCGCCGAGCAGCTTCTCCTGGGGGGTGAGGTCGTCCCCGGTGGGGGGCTCCCAGCAGGCGACGATCTTCATCCCGCTGCGGTCGCGGTTGAGGATGGCGGGGAAGCAGTCCCACGAGCCGAAGGCGGCGACCTTGTCGCGGTACGCGTCCTTGTCGTTCAGCCACTCGAAGACGGTGACGTTGGGGTTCGGGTTGGGATCGTTGCTGTCGATCCGGGGGTCGCCGAAGCCGGTGAAGACCTCGTTGTAGCCGGGGTACGAGAAGTTCATCCCGTTGGTGACCTTGCTCTCGCTCCCCTCGTCGCCGAACAGCCTTCCCTGCTTCGCCACGACGTTCGAGATGAACGGCAAGAGCGCCTGGCGGCGCGCCTCGGGGGTCTCCCGGCCGTAGGCGCGCTTGACCCCCTCGGCGTTCGAGACGCCGTTCTCCTTGGTGAACATCGAGGAGTCGGCGCCGCCGAAGACCTCCTGCCACCGCAGGCCGTCGCTCATCACCAGAATCACGTTCCTGGTCTTCAAGGCCCCCTTCGGCGCCTCGCCCCACGCCTGGGCCGCCATGCCGACCGTCGCCAGGGCCGCGACGATCCAACGTGTCTTATGCATCATTCAATTCTCGCATCTTGAGGAGTGCATTATTCAGGTGTGACGCCCGACGTCGTCGTCGCGCGTTCCGGCCGCGAACCCCATTGGAGTCGATCCTCCGCGCGAGATCAATCCGACGGCCGCTGAGTGATTGTTGAGACGCCGCGCGACGACCGCGATTCCGTCCTCGGCTTCAATCCTCAGTCGAGAGGGCTCCGGGTTCGCCTTCCGGGTCCTTGGCCCCGAGGAGCCCCTGGGATTCGGGGCCGTCGAGGATCAGCTTCGGCTGGGCGCGCTTCAGCCGTTTCTCGACCTCCTTGATGGGCTCAGCGGGTGGGATGTCCTCCGGGGCCGTGCCGCCGATCCGCTGAATGGCGGCGCGGACTTCCTTGCCGACGCTTTCATGGGCCTGGATGGCTCGCTGTTCGGTTCCGACCCCGTCCCTCGCTAGTTTCTCGCGCGTCTGCGTCATGCGGAACTGGTTTGCGGCCAGCTCGGTCGCGTCCATCCGGTCCATCAGTTGCTCTTTGGGGGCGACCCCCTTTCGCTTCTTGATCGCCTCATTCCCGAGACCGCCGTACATCCCCTTGTAGCCGGCGTCGTGGAAGACGCCGAACATCGGGTTGCTCACCCCCGCCCTTCTGGCCGCCCCGGAGAGGTTCTTGAACTCCTCGGCCGCCTGCCGGCGCAATTCCAGCCGTTCCAGGTCGGCGGCGTGGGCGTCGGTTAGCTCCTGGCGACGAGCCTGGACGGCGAAATACCGCTGAGCGTGGGCGATCTCGGGCTTCCGTGGATCGCCGTTCTGAGCGATCAGATAGCAGGCGAAGCGGGACAGGTGGTAGTCGACAAGCTTCCGTTCGCTTCCAGAGCCGAGTTGGACCATTTTGCCGGCGCCGGCAAAATGGTGGTCGCAGTCGTTACCCGATTGCTCGCAAGAAGCTTGGGCCTTCTTGACGGCGTTCTCAAACCGCCGCCACTGGTCGTAGCCCAGGAGCGGCTGGATGTCCCGGGCGCTCCAGTACTCGGCCCCGTGTTCGTTGATCCGTCTCTTGTCCTCGAACGACTCGCCGCCGAGGGGGGTGATCTGCTGATCGCTCATGACTGGATCTCGTCGAGGCATGTTCGTTGAATACGAACCGGAGCCCGCGCGTCCCCCCCTACGGCCGCTCGGTGGGCGGGGGGAGGATGGCGGGGCGGATGTGGCGGGCGCCGTCGGTGCGGGTGGTGTCGCGGAACAGGAAGGCGCCGCGCCTGGCGAGGGA
>CALCIC010000279.1 GCA_937907405.1 uncultured Isosphaeraceae bacterium
GAAGCCCCCGACTGCGCCCACACGATCGGCGTCGTCGTCCAACCCATCCAACCTCCCGATCCATCCTCAGGTTCCAACATCCGGGCCCCCTGCCGGCGCCTGCCTCCGACGAGTGTACTCGGGCGATCGGGGAGACGCCAGACGCCCTCGGAAACCGTTTCCCCATTTGGGAGTCGGTCGCGGCCTTGCGGTTGGTTCAGATCATGGCTCAAGGGGGACGGCGAATTCCTTGAGCCGCGGCTCGCAATCGGTTGCGGCGCCGGCGCTTCGTCCCCTTGGCTCGTCCGCTAAACCCTCGCTTCCCCCTCGGGCCTGTCCTGGATTCCTCGTCGCCATGCGCCCTCCGGGAGCCGTCCACCGCCGCGATCCGTGCCGCGGTCATGGCTTGCTGCGTAATTAATCTCACGGTGGCGAGCTTTCCAAAGAAAAGCCCCAGCCGACCGTGACCAGGGCCGGCGGCCGTCTTAAGAGAGTTAAGTCATGGTGGATTCGTTGGTTAACCGTCGATTTCGGCGTGACGAATGAGTCCGGTCGGCGTCTTGATTCAGGATTTACTTTCATTATCCTGAACCTTGAGCGGATCGAACATGCATTATTAATAACGTGGCGGCTCGTCAGAACGGTCGTCCTGGATCAGAGCGCCCCAGCGCCGCGCGGGGGAGACTCGACACCCCCTGCCCTGTAGGCACGGGTATTGCGTCTCGACCGAGGTTTAGGTTAAACCTGAATCGTGCGGCCAGAGAAATATGAAATTGTCTAAAATCGTTGCTGGCGACCACGCTTTCACGACTGGTTCCGTCGTCGTCACGATGAATGACGTCCATCTCACAAGGGGAGGATTCGCCGTGATCGATCGCGAAACCTCCAAGCCGGAAGCGATCCCGGAGATTCCGGGTTACGAGGTGATTCGGCCGCTTGGTCGAGGGGGGATGGGCAGGGTCTACCTGGCCCGGCAGCACGCGCTCGGCCGCGAGGTCTGCGTCAAGGTGCTGTCGATCCCCGCGGGGGTCGGCGCCGAGGCGTGTCGCGAGCGGTTCCGCCGCGAGGCCGCGCTTCTGGCGATGGTGACTCACCCCCATATTCTCACGGTCCTCGATTTCGGGACCACGGCCGGCGACGGCGTGCCTTACCTGGTCACGGAATACATCGAGGGGGGGGATCTCCGCGGGCTGATCCGGAGCGGGCCGCCGCTGGGGGCGTCTCGGGTCCGGAGGATCGTCTCGCAGATCGGCGAGGCCCTGCTCTGCCTCCAGCGCAAGGGGATCCTCCACCGCGACCTGAAGCCCGAGAACATCCTCCTGTCGACCGACTCGCTGGTGAAGGTCGCCGACTTCGGCCTGGCGGTCGTTCAGGGGGAGAGCGGGCTCTTGACCGGCGCCAACTGCGGGATCGGCACCGTGGGCTACGTCTCTCCCGAACAACTCAACGGCCGCGAGATCGACGCCCGCGCCGATCAATATTCGCTGGCCGCCCTGACTTATGAGTTGCTCACGAGGAAGCGGGTGCTGGGGGTGTACATTCCCCCCTCCGAGATCAACCCCAGGCTTGTCAAGCAGGTCGACCTGGTCCTGGCCAAGGCGCTGGCGCAGGAGCCGAGGGATCGCTACGCCCGGCTGCCCGATTTCCTCGGCGATCTCGACGCGGCGCTCGCTGCGTCGGCCGGCCTTCCCCGATGGCTCGTTCCCCTGGGGATCGGGCTGGCCGCCGCGGTTTGCCTGGGGCTGGCCGCGGCGCTTTGGAACCGGCCCCCCGGCCCGATCCCGATCGTTCCGGCGCCGGCGAACGGCGGACCGCCGCCGATCGCGCAAGCCGGCGACGCCCCACGACCCGTCGAGCCGCCGACGCCTTCACCTTCACCTTCACCTTCACCTTCACCCCCGCCGTCGCTCTCGCCGGACTTTCGAGAGTTGACCGAGTTGCGGGCCTACCAGATCTGGAAGAGTCAGGGGAGCCCGGAGGGGGCGGCGGGCGAAGCCGTTCGCGAAGCCAACTGGTTCCAGGCCGAGGCCGAGATCCGCGAGGAAGTGAAGCTGCGGGCGTTCTTGATCTGGCAGTCCCAGGGCGCGCCGACGGGCGCCGAGGGGGAGGCCGCCAGCGAACCCAACGCGCGCAAGGCGGAGGCCGAACTCCTGAAGGAAGCCAGGGACGCCTCGCGATCCGAGGTCGATCGATAAGGACGCGATCCGCGAAGCGGACGGGCGAGGCTCCCGCTCGCCAGCAAGGGAGGCCCTTTCAGCGTCGCGGGCCCGAGGCGAGGGCCCGGGACGCCGATCGATTCGATTCGCCTCGGCTCAGCCAGCCGTCTTGGCCTTGCCGGGCGCCTTCACGGGATCGGGCCCCATGTCGGGCGTCGGGTTGATCGGGACCTTGGGGGCGTCCGCGGGAATTCCCTCCTCAATGCCGGACGACCCGCAGCCGGCCTCGAAGCAGCAAACCAGAAACACGAGGGTCCAGCGCAAAGCATTCGATCGCATCAACATTCGCTCCTGATCAAAATCCAAGACGGGTCCGCGACGGCGACCGCCGGGCGGGGGAGAGACGGCTTGCAGGAAGACGGGCGCGGCCCGGTTCAATAGCTGTCCGAGCTGATGACTTCGCCCATGGCCCGGGTGCCGAGGGCCCACCACGTCTGGAGGTTGATGTTGTCCTTGATGAACCGCACCGAGCCGTCCGCCATGGCCATGTTGACGCCGCCGGAATGGTTGCTCGTGGGCGGCGCGCTCGTCTGACCCCCTCCTGTGCCGCCGCCGGCGTGGTTCGTCGGACTGGTGTCGCAAGTCAGGGTGTTGGGCGTGCCGAAGTGGGTGTAACGGTTCCAAACGATGGCCCAGGGATGGCCGATGATCCAGATCTGCCCGCTCCGGTACGAGGCGATGGCCTGAGTCGTCGGGGGCAGCGCCTTGCAAGCGGTGAGGATCTTCATCGCCCCGGCGTTGTCCCCCCCGTTCAGCACCCCGGTCACGCCGACCTGGAAGGTGGCGCGCCTTGCGTTCATCCGATCCCCCCCAACGTC
>CALCIC010000280.1 GCA_937907405.1 uncultured Isosphaeraceae bacterium
GCGCGGGTCCGGCGACGTGAAATCAACCCTCGCTTGCGCGTCGGGCTGGTATTGAATTTGAATCGCCAGCCCAACGCGCGAGCGAGGGAATCCCTCTCAAGCCACGCATCGCGCGGGTCCGGCGACGTGAAATCAACCCTCGCTTGCGCGTCGGGCTGGTATTGAGCACGCTCGAATTCCGGTTCGCCTCAAACGCCGATCCACGGGCCGTTGACGAAATCGCCTTCGAACACGGTGGCGACGACGGGCTCGCGGGACTCGAGGATCAGGCGGTAAGGGTCGGCCTCGTGGCGGTCGGGCAGGCGGATGACGGCCAGGTCGGCGGACTTGCCGACGCGAAGGCTGCCGGTGGTCGTCTCGGCCCGCAGCGCCCAGGCCCCGAACAGCGTGGCCATGGTCAGGAGCAACTCGCCAGAAAGCGAGTCGTCGCGCTCGTGGAGGAACCGCAGTTCGTCGAGCAAGCCGAGGGTCGGACTCGACGCGAGGCTGTCGGTCCCCAGGCAGACGACCACCCCTTTTTCGAGCAGCGATCGATACGGGTGGGGGGCGTGGCCGAACCGGGCGTGAGTGCGGGGGCAAAAGGCGATCGACACCCGGTGGCCGTTCAGCGACGCCTCGGGACGAAGCTGCCAGAACTCGGAGGGCTCGATGTACGTCCCATGCGCGATCAGCCAGTCGGCGTTGCGCAGCTCCCCCTTGCGGACGTAGTCGGCGGGACGCGGACCGATCGGCTCCCAGTCGTCGTCCCACGCGCCCAGGTCTTCGAGGAACTTGCGGAGCGGGCCGTCGCGACGTTCCAGGAGCCGAAGCTCCTCGGGCATCTCGGCCAGGTGGGTCGATAGCGGCAGTCGACTGGCGGCGGCGCTGTGGTAGAGCCAGCCGGAGGTGCTGTAGGGGGCGTGCGGCGAGAGGCCCGGGCGAGCGCATGCGGCCACTTGACGATCGGGACGGATCGACGAGATCCACTTCCAGGCTTCGTTGTTCGACTCCAGCCCTCGGTAACGTTTCAGGCCGATGATCTCGGCGAAGACGACCGCGCGGACCGGCGCATCGGCGATCTCGTCCCAACTCAGACCGGCCGTCGTCGTATCGGCGACCAGCGTCGTCCCCGCCGCGATCGCCGCCTGTAGGTTTCGAGCGACGGCGTCGCGGAGCGTCGATTCGCCGCCGGTTCGACGCTGTTCGACGACCCGGCTCAGCCAGGCGATCTCATCCTCCACCTCGATCGAGCCGCCGGTCTGTTCGTCCGCGGCGAGGCCGGAGAGTTCGAGGTGGGTGTGGGCGTTGACCAGGCCGGGCGTGATCGCCACGTTGCCCAGGTCGACGTCGGGGGCGACGCCGTGATCGCGCGCCGGGCCGACCCAGCCGATACGGCCCTCGTCGATCGTGATCACGCCGTTGGGGATGGGCGGACCTTCCACCGGGAAGACGTAGCGCGCGCCCAGGCTCAACGTACCTCGCCTCATCCTATCACCCCATGACCGTCGGCGCGCATCGGCTCAGATCGTGGATTCGGCTTCCGTGCGACGGGCTCGACGCGTCGGGCTGTCGATCTTCCAAAGATAGTGGAACAAGACCACCGCGACCGCCACGCCGACACCAACCCAGAACTTATGATAGAGGCCCTCGTCGGGGTTGCGATAGATCCATTCCACCAGTCCGGCCCTTCTGAGGCCGCCGATCCACGACCCTGAAGCCACCACGAAGCCGTTGTTGAGCGCGTGGAAGATGATCCCCGGCAGCAGGCTTCGGCTCCGGATCGCCAGCAGGCCCAGGAAGACCCCCAGCAGCGTCGCGTTGAAAAGCTGCTGGAACAGGCTCAACAGGACGTGCAAGAACCCGAACATCAACGCCGAGAGGAAGATCGCCGACCGCGTCCGACGGCGATGCTCCAGCCCCGAGAGGATGAAGCCGCGGAACGCGACCTCCTCGCAGACGGCCGGGATCAGGGCGAAGACGACCACCGAGACCCAAAGCCCGGGGGCGTGCTCCATGAGCTTGCCCAGCGACTCCTTGATCAGGTCGGAGACGGGGAACAGGTATTCGACCAATCTTCGAAGTTCGTTGGCCAGGGGATTGAGCGCGACGACCATCGCCACGGCCAGGGCGATGTATCTAGGCTCGGGCCAGGCCAGCCGGAGCGTTCTCGCCGGCGCCGAGGTCAGCGTCACGGCCATGACCACGGGCGGGATCAGGATCAAGAACTGCCCGGCCGCCACGGCCGCCAGGCTCATGCCGATTCCGATAGCGGTCAGGTACTGGAGCAGGAACCACGAGGCGGTGAGGATCAGGCTGAAGCACAGCATCGCCTGCGCGCCCGTCGGCGTCGGCGCGCGGTCCCGGAACAGATGCTGGAACCAGTGTCGCACGTTGAACCGCTCGGACTCGCGGAACAACACTTCCTCGCTCTGGAACTGGTCGACGGCCCACCGCAGCGCGATCCACGCATAGACCAGCGTCGGCACGAGGACCGGTAGGAAGAACCGGCCCGCGGTGGCGTAGTCCCCCACGATCAACGCCCGGAGCAGGAGCGCGACTCCGGTCACCGGCACGAGGCTGTAGAACAGGTTCAACTCGATCCCCGGCGCCAGCGTGAGGAAGATCAATGGGAGGCAGACGAGGTAGAGGGGCGTCATGTAATACTGGCCCTCCTTCATGCTCCGGGCCAGGATGGCCAGGGCCAGGCAGACGGCGCTGAAGAAGGCGGCCAGCGGAATCAGCAGGACGACCATCCAGAACGCCGCCTGCAAGGTCGGCGGCGCGAGCGCCGCCGCGGCGTGCTGCGCCGAGTCGCCGCCGAAGCCCGACGCCCGCTGCGCCATCTGAAATCCGGTGAGCCCCATGCTCAACAGGTTCAGGACGGCGGTCGTCACGCTCGCCAGCAGCACGCAGAAGAACTTGCCGACGACGATCTCGGCCCGGCTCGCCGGGCTGATGAGCAGGGTCTCCATCGTCCCCCGCTCCTTCTCCCCGGCGCACAGGTCGACGGCCGGGTAGAAGGCGCCGGTGAGCGACATCATCACTAGCAGGAACGGGAAGATCCGCCCCCAGACGTTGCCGCCGACCTCCTGCGCCGTCGCCGCGTCGAGCGCCTTGACCTCGATCGGCCGCACGTAGCCTTCCGGCAGCTTGTCCTCCTGGCGGCGGACCTCGACGATCGACCGCTTCCAGCGGTCGAGGACTTCGCGGAGCCGCAGATAGGTGATCTGGCTGGGCTCGTCGACGCTCTTGTAGTGGATCGGCACGGACACGTCGTTCTTATTGCGGAACTGCTCGGGCAGGTCGGCCGGGATCACCATCACGGCCGCCGCGTCGCCGTTGCGGACCGCCTGTTCGCGGTAGGCCGACTTCCCCCATTCGCCGGCGTCCGACTCCCGGTGGACCAGCAGCCGGGCCGCCTCGCTCGGGCTGTCGAACAGGTCCGGGTTGAAGCCGTCGCCGCTCTCGTTGAGCAGCGCGGGCGTTTTCGGGAGATGCTCGGCCCCGACCAGCGCCACCACCCGAGGCTGCTCCTGAAGGGCGGCGGCGAACTGAAGCACCCCCGCGCCGATGATCGGGTACAGCAGGATCGGGAACACGAAGATCATGAACAGCGTGCGCCGGTCGCGAAGCTGGTCCAGGACTTCGCGGCGGAAGATCGTCAGCAGGTTCGACCAGCGCATGAGTTCGTCTCGTCTTCAGTTCGAGGGCCGGAAGGCCGTCTGGGCCTCGTCTTCGACGTCCGTCGGCGACGCCGTCGCGCCGGCTGAAAGCCCGCGCGCGTCGGCGCTCTCGACGAGCGCGAAGAACAACTCCTCAAGGTCGGGCTGATCGAACCGCCTCAGCAGGTCGTCGGGCTTCCCTTCGGCCTGCAGCTCGCCTCGGTAGATGATCGCCAACCGCGAGCAGAGCCGCTCGACCTCGTGCATCGAGTGCGTCGAGAAGACGATCGTCTTGCCCAGGTCGCGAAGCTCGAGGATCTTCTGCAAGACGATCCGCTGGACCAGGACGTCTAGCCCCGAGGTCGGCTCGTCGAAGATCAGGACCGGGGGGTCGTGGACGATCGTCCGGGCGATCGACACCTTCTGCTTCATCCCGGTCGACATCTTCGAGCCCAGGACGTCGCGGAAGTCGTTCATCTTGAGCCAGTCGAAGATCGTCTCCATCCGCTCGCGGAGCCGTTCCCTGGGCAGGCCGTACAGCCGGCCGAAGTATTCGACCAGCTCCCAGGCGGTCATCCGGTCGTAGATCCCGGTGCTGGCCGACATGTAGCCGATGTTCCGGCGGACCGCCTCGGGGGCCTCCACCACGTCGTGGCCGGCGACGATCGCGCGGCCGGTCGTCGGCCTGAGCACGGTGCTCAAGATCCGCAGGGTCGTGGTCTTGCCCGCTCCGTTGGGCCCGAGCAGGCCGAACACCTCGCCCGGGCGACAGTCGAACGACACGTCGCGCACCGCGGCGACCCAGCCGCGCTGATAATCGAGGAACGACTTGCCGAGCCCTTCAACGTGGATCACGCGCCGCACCGTTTCATTTTAGGTGGTGTCGATCGGGCGGATGGCCGCCCATCGCCGTCATCCGACCTCGACCACGTCGGGCGCCGGTTGCGCGACCTCGTCAATATACTCATAGAACACGTTGCGCTGGCGGGGGACGTAGCCTGCTTCGCGAATGCAACGTTTGATCTCTTCGAGCGTCAGGTGATGGACGGTTCCGGCCGAGGAGACGACGTTCTCCTCGATCATGAGGCTTCCCATGTCGTTGGCGCCGAAGAACAGGCCGAGCTGGCCGATCTTGGCCCCCTGCGTCACCCAGGACGATTGAATGTTGGGGACGTTGTCGAGATAGATCCGCGTGATCGCCTGGGTCTTGAGATACTCGAACGCCCCGGCGGCGGGGACCTCGGCCATGTCGGTGTGGTCGGGCTGGAAGGTCCATGAGATGAACGCCGTGAAGCCCCCCGTCTCGTCCTGAAGCCGACGGACCCGTTCGAGGTGCTCGATCCGCTCCTCGATCGTCTCGATGTGGCCGAACATCAACGTGGCCGTCGACCGGCCTCCCAACTCGTGCCAGACTCGATGGACGTTCAACCAATCGTCGGTGAGCACCTTGCCGCGGGTGATCTCCTTGCGGACGCGATCGACCAGGACCTCGGCGCCCCCTCCCGGCAAACTGCCCAGCCCCGCGTCCTTGAGCCGCTCCAGGACGGTCCGGATCGGCAGCTTGGCGACCTTCGTGAAGTGGTGCAGCTCCGGGGCGCTGAAGCCGTGGATGTTGACCTTCGGAAACTCCGATTTGATCTCGCGGAGCAGATCCTCGTACCACTCCAGCTTGAGGTGCGGGTGCAGCCCCCCTTGCATGAGGATCTGATCGCCGCCGAGCGCGACGGTCTCGCGGATCTTCTCAAGCAGGACGTCGCGGTCGAGGACGTAGGCCTCGGCGTCGTCGACCTTGCGGTAGAACGCGCAGAAGTCGCAGACCGCCGTGCAGACGTTGGTGTAATTGATGTTGCGGTCGATGTTGTAGGTTCGGAACGGCTCGGGATGGAGCTTCCGGCAGATGACGTCGGCGGCGCGCCCAAGGTCGAGCAATCCGGCTTCGCGGAACAAGGCGACGCCTTCGTCGAACGTCACGCGGCGACCGTCAACGGCGCGTCGCAAGATCGCGGGGGCGATGGAAGACAAGGTTCGCTCCTTCGGGGGCCAGGCCCAGTCGCGCGGCGGCCTCGGCGAATCGCTTCAGCCCCGCAAGCTCCGGCTCGCCCAGTTCATACGACAAGACACGCGTAAGGTAATCGTAACACGTCCCAAAATCGAGGCCCAGGCGAGGCCCGTGGATTCGGGCCAGGTCGTCGGCGTGGGCCAGGCCCTCGGCCCGGCACCGTTCCAGAGCGGCCGGCAGGTTCCCCAACTCGGCGCCGCCGCGGACCACCCAGAGGGCGAATACGAACGGCAGACCCGTCAGCTCGCGCCACGCCTCGGCCAGGTCGACGACCTCGTGGAACGGCTCGTCGGGCACCTTCATCGCGCGGTCGCCGATCACCAGCACCGCGTCGGCCGTACTCTCCAGCGCCGAGACCCCCAGCGGCAACTCCTCGATCACCCCGGGACGGACCCCGTGGCGGGCGTCGAGCCAGACCCGCGCCAGCGCCTGACTCGTCCGCGAGCCGGCGTCGAGCGCCAACCGCTCGATCCGGCCGAACGGGACCCGGCTGAACAACTTCACGCTCCGCACCGGACCACGGGCCGCGATCGCGAACCCCGGCAGGATCTCATACCCCCGCGACGCGCCCCGCAGATACTCCACCGACGGTATCAAGGCCACGTCCAGCTCGCCCGCCGCAAGCTGATCGGCGAGCAAGCTGGGAACCTCCATGCTCACGACCACCTCGGGGGCGAACTCCGAAATCCTGTAATACAAAGGCTTTGCATTCAGGTATCGAACCGCTCCAAGTCGAACTCGACTGGGCATCCTCCGACTCCAACCAGAACTCCTGAAACGAGACCATGATTCCCATCCCGTCGTTCAATTGTTTTTGAAATTATAGACGGAATCAAGCTGATCTCAAGTCCAGTCCTCAAGGCCGAGGGTCTGGCGGGCGAGGCTGGTCATCTGGTCGGCGGACAGGTCGAAGATTTTTCCGAAGCCGGTGACGAGGCGGGCGGAGACGGGACGGATTCGGACGAGGAAGAAGTCGCCGAGTTCGAAGTTCATGCTCGACTTGGGAAACCGCTCCAGATAAGACGCGCGGGCGTCCTCGAAGACGGGGGAGTCGGAGTGAATGGGCTCGGCGACGCCCTGGATCGAGATCCGGGCCAGGGTCTGGGGGTTTCGGGTATGGCTGTCGGCCTGGGCGATCATGAGCCCGACGCGAGAGTCTTGCGCCATGGCCCTCGTATGCTGGGCGAGCCGGCTGACGTGAACGTTGAATCCGGAGAGGTCCGGCGCCGGATCGAACAGGATCAAGGTCACCAAAGGATGGCCGTCGAGGACCGTCCCCAGCGCGGCGGTCCGATGATCGCGGATCAGGTGGACGAGTTCCTGGGCGACTTGCGAGTCCATGTGTTCTTGCTCCTTGCCCTGGCGTGGGGCTCTTGCAGCCGGTCTCGGTGAGGCCGGAGCGGTCCCAGGCCGCGCGGTCCTGGGGCGGCGCTCGGCTGCAAAAGCCCCGTCACGCCGTTCAACGGCCGAGGTTCACTTGAACCGGGGTCTTCTTGCCCGTCTTGACGTCGAGGACGGTGAGGGTGAACGACGAGCCGACCTTGCCGAGGGCCGCTTCGAACAGGTCGGGGGCGAAGACGACCTTGTCGTCGACTCCGGTGATGGCGTCGCCGACCTCGATCCCGGCCTTCTCCGCCGCGCTTCCGCGGGCGACCGAGACGACCTTGACGACCGGCAGCAGGTCGGCGGTCGCCGCCTCGACGGCGATGCCGAACGACTTCGAGGTCAAGGCGCCGGCGATCGCCGGGGGCGCGTCCGGCGTCGGCCGGGGGGTGGGGGTCGGGATTCCGCCCGGGCGCGGCGCGTCCGCCGCTCCGAGCTTCACTTCCACGGGGACGTCCTTGCCGGTCCGGCTGTCGCGGACCTTGATGGTCAGGCTCGCCCCGCTCCTGTCGACGACCTTCTGAAGCTGGGCCGAATCGCTGAGGGCCACGCCGTCCGCTTCCACCAGGACGTCCCCCTTCTCGATCCCCGCGATCTGGGCCGGTCCTCCCGGTTCCAGTTCGGTGACTTCCAGGGCGGTGCGGAGGCCGAGGCGCCTGGGCTCGACCTTCACGCCCAGCGACCGATTGGACTCGGGCCGAGGCTGGGTCTCGGGCGCGGCGGCGCCGGGAACCTCGATCTTGACGTTCGCCTGCTGACCGTTCTGGACGTTGAGCACCGCGAGTTGGGCGACGGGCCCCCCCTGGCGCAGGAGGTCGGCGAACTGATCGAGGCTCTTGAAGCCCTGGCCGTTCGCGCCGATGATCACGTCCCCTTTCTCGAAGCCCGCCTTCTGAGCGGCGGAGCCGGCCGCGACTTCGGTGAGCCTGAGAACGATCCGGCCGGCGGCGTCGAGCTGGTCGGCCTTGATTCCCAGCGTCTGGAGGATCGAGCCCGGCGCGGCGGTCGTCGGGGCCGTCGCGCCGCGACCGTCGTCGGCCGGCGGCGGGAGATCGTCTCCTCCTCGACGCGCGAACGCCTCATTCGACGGTTCGAACCAATCCGGCGAAGCCCCCTCCCAGCCCCCCTCGGCGCGAGGCGACAGGTAGGCGCGGACGCTCGAACCCTCGGACGGGTTGGCGTCGCGTCCCTCGACGCCCGATTGGGAGACGTGGACGTAAACCGGCTCGCCGGGGGCGGGGACCAGCAGCCGTCGCGAGTCGACGGCGCCACGGCCCAGCTCGGAGCGGCGCACGTCGATCTGCACGAGGTAATCGACCTGGTTGCGGCGCGGGCTGCGGAACACCTCGCGGACGACCCCCTCGACGACCGCCGCCGCATCGCCGCGGGATCGAGCCCCTCGTTGCCGCGCCTCGGCTGAGAAGCCGGCCGCGAGGACTAGTGAAGCTGCAATCATGAGAATCCGGGATCGTATCATCTGGGCGTCCTCACTTCTCGCAAGCGTCTGCCGCCGACGTGGTTTCGACAGGCGATTCGCGCGCCTTCGGCGGGAACCCGCCTTCGTGCTGATTGTAGTCGAGCGGGAGGACGCGGGCCACCCGCTCGATCGGCGATCCGACCGATCGTCAGAACTCCATGCGTTGGAACGCCTTGACGCCGACGCGGAGTGGGATGATCGTGGCCGCGGCGCTGAGCGCCAGGCTGGCGATGATGGCCGTCGTCAGCCAGAATCGAAGCCCGCTGCGAGACAGGATGAACCGCGCGGTCTCGGGGTGCTCCTGCCCCACGAAGTAGAGATGGCACGGCACCGCCAACGCCGTGACGACGGTGAAGATGAAGACCAGGCTGACCAGGAGGTTGAACGTCCCCCCGAACCCCGCGGCGATCTTCGACGGGTCCGACTCCCGGAGGTTGGGCAGCCGCGCCCCCAGGCCGACGCTGATCCCCGACAGACCCAGACAAAGCACCGCGATCATCCCGACGTGCAACGCGATCATCAGCGGGCTCATCTTGAGCATCAGGTCGCTGAGGACGACCAGGAACTCGGTCGAGACCAGCGCGATGCTCGCCGAGAAGACGAACTTCGCCCAGAGGATCTGGTCGCGGTGCAGCGGCAGCAGGCCCAGGACCCAGAAGTTGCGGCCCTCAAGCGACAGCAGCGGAAAGATGAACCGACTCGTGAACGTCGACAGGATGAGCGCCGTCACCGAGAGGTTCAGGAAGCTCACCAGGTTGCGCCAGTACGCGCTCTGCGCGCCGTATCCCAGCCGGGGGATGTTCAAGAAGTAAAACGCGAGCAGGCCGAAGAAGATCAGGAACTGCGACCACTGCGCCGGGTCGCGAAGGAACGTCCGAAGGTCCTTGATGATCAGCAGCCGAACCGGGTGCGGGAAGAAGAAGTACAGCCGATGGACCGCCGAATCGATGAACAAAAGGCCCGCGCGCCTGCGGCTGGAACGCCCCCCTTGCACCCGACTGTAACCCCGACGATAGAGATCGCGAGCGACGACCGCGGCCGAGAGATAGCAAAGCCCGGCGTGCGCCGAGAGGATCATCAGGTAATACCCGGCGTCGGTCCAGTCCCCCTTGGCCGCGGCCAGCATCCCGGCCGACATCCAGCGGCTGGGCCAGAGCGGGTGCTGGCAGAACGCCAGCCGATTGAGGACCGAGCCCAGCCAATCGCGCGTCAAGGCGTCGCCGGGCGTCCGCCAGAGCTGCAAGCCGACGTACGTCGTCACCGCCAAGCCGGCGAGGATCGAGACCGCCAGCACCATCTTCTGCCGTCGAGGGAAGACGTTGGCCACCACCACCGCCACGATCGCCCCGAGGCTGCCGGGGATGACCACGAACGACAGCAGAAACGCCACGAACATCAGGTAATAGCCCGCCGGCGCGTTCCTCGTCAGGCCGTAGGCGACCATCAGCGGACTGCCGAGCAGAAAGAACCCCCAGCTCGAAAACCCGATCGCCTCGCCGAACTTGTGCGCGAAGATGCGGTCCGCCGAGGCCGGCGTCGTCAGCAGGTAGGTCGACTCCCTCGAATGAAAGAGGGCGGAGTAGACGATGATCCCCGTCGAGAACAGGAGCATCACCAGCAACGACAGGAAGAACATGCTGAACAGGTATTCGATGATCGTGTTGGCCAGATCGACGTACATCGCGATGAACTGGAAGCTGCCGAAGAACAGGAAGAACAGCCCCAGCCAGAACACCACGCTGCAGAACGCGATCATCGAGACGCGCAGCCGCGCGTCGGAAGCCAGCACGCCGGTCATGTTGCGGAACTGCCGCCAGCGCAGCCAGCGGAGGGCGCGGGCGGTGCGGTCGTCTCCGGGGGGAGAGGCGTCCAGGGGCTTGGGAAGCGCGATGCTCATGTCGAGGTTTCCGAGCGGATTCGTGAGCCCGGGCCCGTGGTCCGGGGGAGATCGTTGCCCGTCAACTTGAGGAACAGCTCTTCAAGGCTGCCGTCGTGCTGCGCCCGCTCGCGAAGCTCGCCCAGCGTTCCCACCGTCAGCATCCGACCGCGGTCGACGATCCCGATCCGGTCGGCCAGCTCCTCGGCGATCGCCAGCAGGTGAATCGACATCAAGACCGCCGCCCCGGACCTCGCCCGCGAGACGAACAGATCCTTGACGATCCGGGCGCTGCGAGGGTCGAGGCCGACCAACGGCTCGTCGACCACCAGCACCCGGGGGTCGTGGACCAGGGCCGAGGCGAAGACCACGCGCTGCTTCATCCCCTGCGAATAATTCTCGCACAATTCGTCGATGAAGTCGGCCATCTCGAAGGTGTCGATCAACTCGTCGATCCGGTCCCTTCCCGCCGTTCGACCAACGCCGTACATCTCGACCACGAACTTGAGAAACTCGCGCCCCGTGAGCTTGTCGTACAGATAAGGCTGGTCGGGGACGTAGCCGAGCAGCCGATGCGCGTCCTGCGAGGCCGCCGGGAAGCCTCCCACGAGCACCTCCCCCTTGCTCGGCGCCAGCAGCCCGCAGATCATCTTGATCGTCGTCGTCTTCCCCGCGCCGTTGGGGCCGAGAAACGCGTACAACTCGCCCGGGCGGACCGTCAGGTCGAGATGATCGACCGCGCGCTTCGATCCGAACGACTTGCACACCCCGCGAAGCTCGATCATGGGCCCTCGATTTCTTCCATTGAGAGTGCGGGAGCTTGCTCCCCGTCGGTGGTCAGGCGGCGAAACTTCAATCGGGGCTTCTCCATCGGCCCGTCGGCGGTCGCGGCGGCGGCGAACCTCCGCACTCCCCGTCGGGCCGAGCGATCATGGAGCTTCGATTCCCTCCCCGGCCGGGTTCGGCGACGCCGCGTCGGGCGCCCGCTCGAGCACCATGTTGAGCAGCGGCAACGGGACTTCCTGACGGAGGATCACGCCGTCGAGCCGGACCCAGGCCTTGGAGGTCATCGGCCCCGCGTGCTGGTCGACCTCGAAGGCGCTGACGGCCTCGCCGTTCCAGTCGATGAACCCGCGCCGCTTGACCTCGACCCGCACCACGTCCACCGCCCCGGTGAACGGATTGATCATCCGGGTGTCCCAGTGCTGGCCGACGTGCAGACCGGGCAATCTGTCGAACGGCCGCAGCGCGTCGGAGACGACCCCGCGCGGCTCGTAGGGGAACGACATCTTACGATCGAGGACCGAGACCATCCCCTTCGACGTCACGTGCATCATCGCCCCCTTGAGCCGCCCCTCGACGGTGAACAGGCCGTCGTCCGAATCGTCGGTCGAGACCTTCATGTCGAAGCTCTGGAGGTTCCCCTTGGGATCGACCCGATACGCGCTCGAGATGGTCAGCCGCACTTCCGGGTTGCTCGCCAGCGGGAGCCGCTTGAGCAACTCGCCGGCGTCGAAGACCACGAGGCTGGTGAGCTCGACCCCGCGGTCGGGCAGCCGCGTGGACGCGGTCGTCGCGCGGCCCACCGTGCGACGGACCTCGGGATGACGCGGATCGTCGATGACGTCGATCGTCCACGCCACCGGCGTGGAGTCGTCGCTCGCGGCGGAGATCGACCGCAGATCAGGAGGATAACCCAGGCTCAACTCGGGCAGCACTTCCCAGGTCAACAGCCAGAACGCCGCGATCGACCAGTAGATCAAAATCGCCACCGAAACCAGTCGTGGGGGCATAGTCGGACACTCGTCAAAGACTTGTGGCTCCTGTTTCATGCTACGCCCGATCCGGGGGGTCTGACAATATGTCGTCGAGCCCTTGCGAGGGTGTCCCCTCAAAAGAATTGGACGAGAGCGGCTCGCCGGGAACCGGCCCTCGTCGCCGTCGACGGCTCAAAGGGCCCGGTCCGGTTGCGGCGAAACCGCCTCGAACTCCGGATTGACCATTTTTTCCGGCCGGCGTATTCTCCAAAAGAGTACGACTTCGCGTCTTCGTTGCAGTCGGCGCAATCGCCGCTTTGAGACGTCCACCCTCTTCGCGCGGGTCGTTTCCCATCATTCTGTTCCCTCCAGACGCGATGGGTGGAATTGATGAGTAGAGCGCTTTCCAAGCGGTTGATCACGGTCGGGATCGTCGTCGGCCTGGTCGCCTGCATCCCGGTCGGCGGTTGGTTCTGTCTGACGTATCAGCCGAGTTACTATCGCGACATGGTTCGTTCGGGGGGCTCCCGCGACCAGCTCGAGGTCCGCGCCAAGCGGTTCGTGGCCCAGAGCCTGCAACTCCGCAACGACATTTGCAACGAGCCGATGTGGGAGGCCGTCTTCTCCGACGAGGAGGTCAACGCCTGGCTCGCCGAAGACCTGGTGATGCATTTCGCCGACCAGCTTCCGCCCGAGGTCCACGACCCGCGGGTCCTGTTCGACCTCGACCGGGTGACGTTGGCGTTTCGGCTTGAGCGCGGAGGGGTGGATTCGGTGATCACCGTCGTGGCCCGCCCTCGCATCCCCGAGGGCAACACCGTCGAGTTGACCCTTGAGAAGATTCGGGCGGGAATCCTGCCGGTCCCGGCCGATCGGGTCCTGGACCGGATCACCGAAATCGGCCAGCGGCACGGCGTCGACGTCGTCTGGCGGAAGCAGGAAGGCTATCCGGTCGTCCAGCTTCGCTACACCCCCAACCTGAACCGGGACGACGTCCAGCTTGAGGACGTCGAAATCCGCGCCGGGCAGATCCGCCTCGCGGGACGCTCCGACCGCACCAAGGGGGCGTTCCAGAGGCCCCGGCTGCCGTCGCGAAAGATCCTTCAATCGACGTTCCCGACGAGGCGGAACTTCCAGTTCGTACGGCCCGTCCCGCTCGAATCGAGCAGCATGCTCCAAAGAAGGACTTCGCCCACGAGTTGACTTCCGGCGATCCGCGCCCGCACCCGATCCTCGGTCCATTCGCCCACGACGTACGTCCCCTGATCGATCCGCCTGACGGTCCCCCGGCCTCCCGAGACCGGTCCTTCGTAGTCGAGGTAGATCGCTCGATGGTCGTCGAGCGCCCGGGCGGGCAGGACCTTCCCGGGGACGATCGGTTCGTCGATCGCCCAGGTGCGCAGTCCCGCCTCGGCTTCGAGCATGAAATCCCAGTGGACTCCGTTCCAACGGTGCTCCAGGAGGACGAATCGACGGGCGGGGGTGCGGTCATGCGTCATGTCAATTCGCCCCGGTCTCCATCCGCTCTTCATCCGAGCCCGAAGCGCAAGCGAGCGCATGGTCCGGGTAGCTGACGGGAAATGCACTCGCTTGCGCTTCGGGCTCGGATTTTGTGGGCGCAGAATCAAGTGTAAGGTCGTCGGCGTGGATTCGATGGTAAGCTATCTGAAATCGATCGAGTAGGGCCGAGCGAGTCAACAGCACGGAGTACGTCCGCGTGACCCCCAAAGAAGTACTGGCGCGGATCCGGCAGCGCGAGGTCACGACGGTCGACCTCCGTTTCATGGACTTTCCCGGCGTCTGGCAGCATTTCTCGATCCCCGCCGACGCGCTCACCGAGGAGACGTTCGAGGAAGGCATCGGCTTCGACGGCTCCAGCGTGGTCGGCTGGCGGGCGATCAACGAGGCCGACCTGCTGGTGGTCCCCCAGCCCGAGACGGCGCTGGTCGACCCGTTCACGGCCCAGCCGACGCTGACCATGATCTGCAACATCCACGACCCGATCACCCACCAGGACTACACCCGAGACCCCCGCAACATCGCCCGCAAGGCCGTCGCCTACATGCGGAGCACCGGGATCGCCGACCACTGCCTGCTCACGCCGGAGCTCGAATTCTTCGTCTTCGACGACGTCCGGTTCGACCAACGGTCCAACGAGGGCTTCTACCACGTCGACTCCGTCGAGGGGGCGTGGAACCGGGGACGCGTCGAACGGCCGAACCTGGGCTACAAACCGGGGTCGGGCCTGGGTTACTTCCCCAGCCCCCCCACCGACACCCTGTTCAACCTGCGCTCCGAGATGGCCCAGCGGATGGCCGAATGCGGAATCGCGACCTCGGCGCATTTTCACGAGGTCGCGACCGGCGGTCAGTGCGAGATCGATCTCGACGGCCAGGGCCTGATTGAAAGCGCCGATCAGGTGATGACGGCGCGGTACATCATCCGCAACGTCGCCAGCCGCAACGGCAAGACGGCCACGTTCATGCCCAAGCCTCTCTTCGGCGACAACGGCTCGGGGATGCACACCCACCTCTCGCTCTGGAAGGACGACGAGCCGCTCTTGGCCGGCCACGGCTACGCCGGGTTGAGTGATCTCGGACTCCACGCGATCGGCGGCTTGCTCAAGCACGCCCACGCCCTCTGCGCGTTCGCCAATCCCACGACCAACAGCTACAAGCGACTGATCGAGGGCTTCGAGGCCCCGACCAAGATCTCCTACAGCCGCCGCAACCGAGCGGCGATCGTCCGGATTCCGGTCTCCGGCGCCAGTCCCCGCGGCCGCCGGATCGAATTCCGATGCCCGGACGCCGCGGCGAACCCCTACCTCCTGTTCTCGGCCATGCTCATGGCCGTGCTCGACGGCGTCCAGAACAAGATCCGCCCTGGCGAGCCGCTCGACAAGGACGTCTACGACCTCCAACCCGAGGAACTGGCCAAGGTCCCCACCACCCCGCGCTCGCTCGAATCCGCGCTCGACGCGCTCCGAGCCGACCACGACTTCCTGCTCCGCGGCGACGTCTTCACCCCCGACGTGATCGACACCTGGATCTGGTACAAGCAGACCGCCGAGATCGAAGCCGTCCGCATCCGTCCACACCCCCACGAATTCACCCTCTATTACGACGTCTGAGCCGGAAAATGGTCCTGCCGATCGATCTTCGCGAGATCGACCGCCAGCGGACGGCGAACGCCGCCGACCTCCCTTCGTCACGAACAAAAGCCGCGGTTCCAGCCGTTTGAATGGATGGAGATCGAAGGCCGCCGTCGTTGGAAATCGAGGTGATTTCGACCGAGCGGACCCAATCCCAACGCGAATCGAGCGAAAACCTGGAACGAGCCCTGAGGGATTTGAATGAGCGCGGAACGGGTTTCGCATCACGGTTCGAGTCGCCCATGGAAGTCGTGGAAATCGGGGCGGCGCCGCTTCTCCCCCCTGCTCAGGTAGAAAGGAACGTGGAACTCGATGCTTCGGACCTCCATGTCGACCTGGTCGTTGATCGGCTGGCCCGAGATCAAGCTGCCGATGGGCTTGATCCTCCTGTTCGGCGCGCTGGGCCTGGTCGCCTTGATCTTCCTCTATGAGCGCAAGCGGAGGCTTCAGACGACCGTCGAGGAGCAGTTCAAGGAGTTTCGCGAGCGGGCCGTCGGGCTGATGGACCAGATCGACAGGCTCCGACAGCGACATAAAGCCTTGCCGAGCACCGACCCGGACTTCGTCGAGCCGATGACCGGCGCGACATTGAATCTGTACGACCAGGTGAGCGCCGACCTGGAGCGGATGTGGGAGCGATGGCTGGGGGTGATGGAAGTTTGGAACCAGGCCGAGCAGCGAATGCGGACGTCCTCGACGTTCGGCGTCAAACCGACCGAGGAAGCGCGCGAGCTGCTGGCCGGCGGCGGCCTTGAAGATCTGCTGAGGCAGTCGAGCCGATGCGAGGCGAACCTCGACCGGCTCAACCTGGCCCACGAGGTCGTCCGGAAGTCGATCCGGGAATCGCGCAGGCAGCTCACCTTGCTCGAACTCGCGATCGAAAGCGGCAAGCTTTCCAAGATCGGAAGAGCACACGTCTGAACTCCAGTCACCTTGTAATCTCGTA
>CALCIC010000281.1 GCA_937907405.1 uncultured Isosphaeraceae bacterium
GGTCCCACAGGGCCGACGCCTCGGGCGGCCCCGCGCCGGCCTTCAACGGGTATTGATCCTTGACCATGGCGTAGTTCGGGAGTTCGTCGACCCAGCCCGAAAGCGGCCGGTCGGCGGTCGCCAGCAGGTCGAGGACCAGGGCCATCCCGATGAAGCTGTCGCGGACCAGGCCGACCCTGGGGTCGATCACGCCGCCGTTCCCCTCGCCGCCGAGCACCGCGTTCTCGGCGAGCATCGCCTCCACTACGTTGATCTCGCCGACGGCCGTGCGGACCACCGGGCAGCCATGCGTGATCGCCAGGTCCTCGGCGACCCGCGAGGTCGAGAGGTTCAGGACGACCGGCCCACGCTGCTGGCCGAGCCGTCGGACGGCGGCCAGGGCCAGCGTCAGTTCCTCGCCGATGTACCTCCCCTTCTCGTCGACGATCGCCAGGCGGTCGGCGTCGGGGTCCTGGGCGAAGCCGACCGCCGCGCCGACGGCCGGGACGATCCGGGCGAAGCCTTCCAGGTTCTTCTCGGTCGGCTCGGGGGGGTGGTCGTATCGGCCGTCGGGCTCCCCCCCCAGGACGATCGGCCGGCAGCCCAGCCGCCAGAGCAGCTCGCGGCCCATCCGGCCCCCCGCCCCGTGGCAGGCGTCCAGGGCCACCACGAACCGCCGGGCGCGGATCGCCTCGACGTCGACCACGGCCAGCACCCGCCGGAGGTGGACCTCGTCGGGGTCTTCCAGCTTGCGGACCTTGCCCAGACCGTCGAAGGCCGCCCAACGGAAGTCCTTGTCTTGCCAGCGTTTGAGGACGGCGCGCCCGTCGGATGGGCTGAGCACCATGCCGCCGGGCTGGAAGAACTTGAGGCCGTTGTACTCGGGGGGGTTGTGCGAGGCCGAGATCTGCACGCCCCCGGCCGCCCCCGATTCGCGAACCAGGACGCCGACGGTCGGCGTGGCCGTCGCCCCCACGGACAGCACGTCGCGACCCATGCCGGCCACGCCGGCGGTCACCGCCGCTTCGAAGACCGACGACGAGACCCGGCCGTCGTGGCTGACCACGATCGGCCCCGGCCCGCAGCCGCCGGCGTAGGCCGCCGCGAACTCCACCGCCGTCACAGGGTCGATCCCATCGCCCACCCATCCCCGAAGCCCGGAGATGCTCGCGATTCGCGTTCCCTTCACGTCGTCCATCCTCCCGCGCGTCTCGACGGAACTCGTCCACTCGAACCAGTCTAACCGCCAAGCGGCGAGCACGCACGAGGATCACGTCGAGGTTCAAGGGCCGAGACGGGCCGCCTGGCCGACTCAAGCGGCGTGGAGCGAGACCCCCAGGATGATCAGCCGGAGCGCCTCCCGCTGATCGGGGGTGATCCGTTCGGCGTCCCGGAGGGCGTCGACGTCCTTCAGGCATTGATCCAGGGTTTGCTCGATGCCCGGATAATAGGCGTGACGGGCGATCCGACTGACCGAGGCGACCAGGAGGTCGTAATAGGAGAGGCTGGGCGTCATCGTTTCTCCTCCCTGAGAAATCGGTATTCGTCGATCGGTAGGATGGCCTGGCGGCTCGCCGGTGTCAAGCGGATTCTCACGAGAATCGCGCCGTCGCGAAATCACAAGGAGCGCCCGGGAGGCCGGTCCTCCCATCTCCCGCCGGGCTGACGACCCGACTTTCTTCCAGGTCGGATGGAGATGAACGTCGAGGGGCGTGAACCGAGCTTGGCTGGATGACGGTTCGGAGCCGGCGGAGGCTGAGATTCCGTCCCCTAAGCACGCATCTGTGGGAGGGTCGAGCCGGTCGTCACCGTCGCGCGCGGCTCGGCGGAAGCCTCGCGAGCTGGACGCTCAGCTTCACCGACGAGCAAGCATGCGTTTATGGCGACGCGATCGGCCCGCGTCGATTCAGGACGTCGCGGGCCCGTTCATGCCGAACCGCGGCCTCGGCCTCGTCATCTCGTCGAGGATCGTCGGGTGGGATTCGTCCCCCTTGAACGTGCCGTGGCACTCGACGACCTGCTCGCTGTAATCGTGGTGGGATTCCTTGAGGATCTGGTGCAGTTCGGCGAGCCGGTAATGGGGGATCGCCGGGAACAGGTGGTGAGGGATGTGCATGTCCTGGCCGTAGACGAACACCGCCCACCGCGTCAGCGGATCGGCGAAGAAGACCCGCGAGTTCGTCAGTCGGCCGGTGTCGGCGTTCGAGTGCTGGTAGACGTCGCGGAGCAGCATGAAGAACGGGAACGTCGTGAGGATCGGCGCGAACCAGAGCAGGATGACGTACAAGGCCGACGCGCCGCCGGTCTGGTATCGCAGGATCGCCAGCGCCATGAGCGCGGTCGTGAAGAACCAGAGCCGGGCCGCGGCCGCGAACCGCGTCGAGTAGACCTGGCGGAACGGCGACTGGAAGACGGCCCAATCGGGCAGCCCCCGGAGGATCAACGTCGCAACCGCGCCCGCCGCCAGGCCCGACGGCACGATCCAGCCCGGTCGATCGGTCAGATGCAGCCAGCCGAAGAAGGCGCTCAGGGCGAAGGCGTAAACCACGCCGAGGGCCGTCGCCAGCCTCGGGATGTAGACCTCGAACCGGCCGTGGTCGGCGCCGTCGCGGCGTCGGTAGATGCTCCTCCCCTTGCCCAGCGTGTTCACCACCATGTACGCGAACTGATACTCGGCGAACCGCAACGGCGCGACGATCATGCAGAAATAGACCACGGCGATGAATCGCTTTCGAGTCATCGGAAACTCGAACGCCCGCTTGCCTCGGCCCAGGTTCAGCAGGTCGGGGTCGCGCTCGGGGTCGTTGGTGTACTGATGGTGCGCCATGTGGAAGACGCGGTAAAAATGCACCGACGTCATGATCGGGAACATGCAGAACAGGTCGGGGATCAGGTCGTTGCAGAACCGGTTCTTGAGGAACGTGTAGTGCGACGACTCATGCCCCAACCCCGCCAGCCGGTGCTGCAACGCTCCGATTACCACGATCGCCGTCGCGAACACGGGGACGTTCCAGTACCACGACAACCCCCAACCCGCCCGACTCTCGCCGAACGCCACGGCCACGCCGACCGTCGCGGCCAGGCATGCATACTCGCGAGCAAGATAATACAGGTTCGTGACGTTGTCAGCCTGTCGCAACCGCATGATCCGCCGCTGAAGGACGACATCGTCAAACGCGGGACGACTGACCATCTCGGAAACGCTCATGCCCTCTCCTCTCCAGCCCCCCTGGGCCAGGCGACGACGCCGAAGCCCGTCCACCCATCGAGAACATACTCCTTTTCATCGGGATTCTTGCTTCTCCATGCCAGCTATTCTTCCCGAACAACCTATTTCGCGTAAAGCCATTGCGACCCGTATATTTCATGTCTTTTTCCAGACGACGGCTTTATCGCGCCATTCTACTTAATCGTTCAAGCCCAAACGGCGATCAGTCCGGACACGCGAACGGCGCAACCGAAGAGTGGGCCCCATGTTTTGGGAGGGGGAGGCGAGCCCGAACGTCGGGGGGTTGCTCCCGGACCTCGGACGGATGACGATGGGGCGATGGCAGCCGACAAGGTTCGTCTCCTCCGGAGTTTCCGCCGTGAACAACCATGACGTCCGCATCGTTCGGAAGCAGGTCGCGAGGGTTGCGTCGCCCGTCCTGATCGTCTCGTCTCTCGCTCTGCTTGCGGCGAACCCGCGCGCCGAGGCCGACGGCGAGGTCGCCAAGGCCGTGGTGAGG
>CALCIC010000282.1 GCA_937907405.1 uncultured Isosphaeraceae bacterium
GGAGCTGCCGACGGCGCTGAAGACCATGTTGACGTTCTGGCGCAGGACGGCGGCCTCGGCGCCCTCGAACCCGGTGGTCCCCTTGGAGCGGTTGAGGTCGGTCTTGGGCCGGAGCTTAATGTCCAGGCCGGTGGCCGTTACGCGGAGATCGCGGTCGACCAGGAGGATGTCGGAATCGGTCTGGACCTGGAGCTTTTCGGCGTCGTATTCGATCCAGGTCAGCGGGCCGACGACCATGTCGTCCTTGAGATCGTCGGGGGTGCCGCGGTCGTCGCGGATCATCACGTTGCGCTCGAGCCGGGCGTGGGTGACGGCCAGGGGGTCGGCGTCGGGCTTGGCGTCGAAGCCGAGCCGCTTGTTGAACTCGAGCCGGGCCTCCTCGCTGGTGATGGTCTTGGTGCTGGTGCCGCCCCGGGTCTTGAGGATGACGGCGATCTCATTGAACACCAGCCGCTTGCCGTCGGACTTGGCGCCGTTCTCCCCCTCGGGAGGGGTGATCCGCCTGGCGAACAGGTAGACGCCCCGGTCCGAGTTGAAGTGGAGCGGGACGTCGGGCCGGCTGGTCCAGTGGTCCTTGCCGAAGTAGACGCGGGCGATCTCCTTGGCCTGCGAGACCGTGCTGGAGTCGTGGAACTCGAACGGAATCTGGTCGACGCGTCGTTCCGCCGTGAGGCGGTTGATCACGAACGCGAACGTGTGGACGTACCCCTGGTAGGACGCTGCCAGGACGCCGAGCACGGTCACGAGCTTGAAGAATGTTTTGAACACGAATTAACCATTCCGTAACGACGGCGAGTTCCTGTTCCGGCGGTCGAGCGACGACCTCGACCACACGCGGACGAACGAACCTCCGGTTGGGACGGCGGCTCCGCCCTGGCCCGCTTACATCGCTGGCACGCGATACCCCTCGCAAGCGGCGTGCCACAGCCCTTGCGCCTTCATGATCACCTCCACGACGTCGCGGACGACGCCGTTTCCGCCGATTGAGCGGGTTGTAAGGTGGGCCGCGCGGCGGACCTCGGCGACGGCGTCGGCCGGGCATGCGGCCAGGCCGGCCAGGCCCAGGGCCGGCAGGTCGATCAGATCGTCTCCGATGTAGCAGGCTTGCGAGGCGTCGAGACCGAACTCCACAAGCAAGTCGCGCAAGGCCGACGCCTTGTCGCCGATCCCCTGGGCGACGCGATGGATCTTCAGCTCCGCGGCCCGGCGGTCGACGACCTCGGCCGACCGGCCCGAGACGATCGCCGATCGCTTGCCGGCGCGGTGCCAGAGGGTGAAACCCAGGCCGTCGCGGACGAAGAACCGCTTCGATTCCACGCCGCGGTCGTCGACGATGATGCCGCCGTCGGTGAGCACGCCGTCGACGTCGACCGCCAGCAGCTCGATCGTCGCGCAACGCGCGGCGAGGTCCGCCGGGATCGCCTCCGGCTCGTGGTCGTCGGTTGAGTTGAAGGTCGTCATGCGGCCGATTCCTCGAAGTCCGCGGCCGAGACGCCGATCAGGTCGGTGACGTCGATCAGACCCGCGAGGCGGTCGCCCCGGTCGACGACGGGCAGCTCGCTGATCTTGTGCGTCTTCATCAGGTCGACCGCGTCGCCGAGCAGCGAGCCCACGCGGACGCGGTACGGCTCGGCCGTCATCACCGCGCCGATGGGATGGTCGAGATCCCCCTCGCGGCGCTTCTCGAACAGGCGGACGAGGTCGCTGTCGGTGAAGATGCCCAGCAGCCGGCTCGACTCGTCCTCGACCAGCACCGCCCCCGACCGCCTCCGCGGTCCGGCAAGCCGGACGAAGACGTCGCGAACCGTTTCGTCGATCCGAGCCCGGCGGATGTGCCGGCCGGTCCGCATCACGTCCTCGACCCGCATCAGTTTACGTCCCAGCGCGCCGGCGGGGTGGTAGAGCGCGAAATCCTCGGGCGAGAACGCCCGCATCCGCGAGACCAAAAGAGCCAGGGCGTCCCCCACGGCCATCATCGCCGTGGTGCTGGCCGACGGGGCCAGGCCGAGCGGGCAGGCTTCCTCGATCGGCCCCAGGACGATGCAGAGATCGGCGGCCCGGCCCAGCGCGCTGGCGGCCCGTTCGGTCACCGCGACGAGCTGGACGTCGATCCGCCGGAACGTCGGCAAGAGCCGCAAGACCTCCTCGGTCTCGCCGCTCTGCGAGAGCGCGATCACCACGTCGTCGGGCCGGATTCGGCCCAGATCGCCGTGGACCGCCTCGGCCGGGTGAAGCGGAAACGCCCGGGTGCCGGTGGAAGCCAGCGTCGCGGCCAGCTTCTGGCCGACGTGCCCCGCCTTCCCCATCCCGGTGACGATCACGCTCCCCCCGCAGCGATGAATCAACTGGGCCGCCCGGGCGATCGCGCCGTCCAGCCGCTCGCGAACCCGCCAGAGCGCCTCGGCCTCGATCCGTAGGACCTCGCGGGCGAAGGCGAGTCCCTCAGCGTCGGACCCGGTTTCCGAGATCGCGGTCGCATCCGTGATCGACGCCATCGTGGGCCTCCCTGCCCTGACTGCGGACCATTCCCGGTCGTCGACTCGGGCTGGATCTACGTGCGCCGGAACCATAGCCCATCCCCGAAAGAACGTCAACGGAGAGTAGGCCCGGCCCCCGCGCCGTCCCAACCCCCTCACCGTTCGCCTCCCCGTTATCGGCTGTTCATGCCAGTGGACTGGAAAGACTGTGGAGTGTGGTCGGAAAAAAAAGACTCATGAAAACACGAAGAATGTATGGATTGCGTGGTAAGTCGGGATTGCGTCGTGATTGAGCTTGGGGCGGCTGGGCGATTTCCAGAATTTACAACCGAGTTTGGACATTTTACTCAAGTTGGGCGGCTTGCCTGCCGGGCGTCCCGGGGTTGAAGGACGGCAAGGGCTGGAAAACCAGCGGAGAGACGCGACAATAGCGATGGTGGTTTGCAATGGGTCGCGAAGGCATCACGGCGTCGGCGATGGGCATCCCTTTTCCCTCGGGAACGTGTGGCCGAAGGCAATACGGTTCGGCACGGGATTCGGCGCCACCGAAATCCGATGACAAGCATCCTTCTCCCCCCGGGAGAGGGTGCCCGGAGGGCGGATGAGGGTCGTCGGAGTCATCATGGATTTTGATCGTCGCGAAATCGACCGCGAACCCCCGCGCCCCTCATCCGGCCTTCGGCCCGACCCCACAAGTGGGGTGCCCCCCGCTCCCGGGGGGAGAAGGGATGCTTGCGACGCCGGTTTTCCCCCTGAAGGAGTCCCCCACGATGTGCATCCCCCGGCGATCCTTTCTCTTCATCAACCTGCTCGTCGTCCTGGGGGCGACCCTGGCGCCGGCCCAGGACGCCAGGCCGTCGGACGAGGACGCGAAGCCCAAGGCGGAATCGACGAAGTCGAAAGAGGAGGCCAAGGGCGAGCAAGCCGCCGAGAAAGCCGAGCCAGCCAAGCCCAAGATGGAAAAGGCGACGTTCGGCGGCGGTTGCTTCTGGTGCACAGAGGCGGTTTTCGAGCGGGTGCCGGGAGTCAAGTCGGTCGTCTCGGGA
>CALCIC010000283.1 GCA_937907405.1 uncultured Isosphaeraceae bacterium
CCTCATCCGGCCGTTCCGGCCACCTTCTCCCGCAAGGGGAGAAGGCATGCTCGCAGCAGCCCACTTTGATTATTGTAGGCAACCCAAAAGCAAACCGCTCTGACTTGAATTAGGCGTCAATCTGCCGCCGGGCCAAGTCGGCCCGATGCCGCTCCATGATCTCCAACAGCCGATCGTCCTCGACCTCTCGGAGCGTTTGGTCGGTCTGGTCCTCAACCAGGAACTCGAGGTTCGCGAGCAATTCGCCAAACCGGATACCGGGTGAAAGCTGGTGGATGTCAGCAAATTTCTCCATCAGCTCGTGCTGGGTCGTGGGCGTCATGGCAGGAAGTCTCCGACCTTAGGCTCGCCGGCGTAGGTTCGCCTCAACCTGCCGACGACCTCAACGCGGATGATCGCCCCCGGGGCGAGCCTGGCGATCCGGGTGGCGCGGGTGATGCCATTGTAGAGGACCAACACACCGTCAGCGGCCTCGTAGACCCACGGAGGCGGCATCCCGGCCGACGAGTCGCCGTACCGGATGATCTGTTGCTGGAGCTTGAACGGATCGGCGCCCCGGCGCGAGGGCAGGCGTAACTCTCGGGGGTCGACGTCGCGAAACTCCTGTGGCATGCCCTCCACAATACCGTAAGCAGGCTGCCCGAGGAAGTTCGCCTAACGCCCAAGATCGGCGGCCCGCGCAGCGGGGCCGCTGCATCGCTTCGTTAGTCGGGCCAATGCTCCTCAAGTAAGGTGACCACCTCTTCGGGCCGCCCGTCCCGCGCCCAGTCGAGGGCTGTGCGCCCCTCCGCATCGCGGACACTCAGCGAGCAGCCGGCCCCGGCCCCGAGCAAAAGCTCCAAGATTTTCAAATAGACCCGCTTGGTGTGCAGGGCCGCGACGCACGCTATGAGTGGCGTCATCCGCTTCCGCTCGCTGACCGCATTGACGTCCGCCCCGCGCTCGATCAGATAAGCGACGACACGGGTTTGCCCGCCCGATGCGGCGAGCATCAGGGAGGTGGCGCCGAACTCCGTACGATCATCGACGCCCACGCCGCCCTGTAAGAGGCCCTCGATCAAGTCGATGCGGCCCCATCGTGCCGCTTCCCCAAGTGCCGTCGTCCGGCGCCCCTGGGAGACGAAGCCCTCGATGAGCCTCGCGATCGCCTCGTCATTGTCCTGGCGCTTGCCCAACCCGCGATCTCCAAGAGACGACTAACCTGTATTTTGTGTGTACGACCGTCCGTGTAGCACGCCTCCCACGACGGCTCGCGGCGGGGGCGACGCTTGCAAGCCCATCGTCCCCCCGGCGCGACGGCAAGACGCCGCAGTCGACGCGCGTCGATCCAACCGCCGCCATCGGGCGGTGAAGGGCCGCCGCCTGAGCAGGGAGCATCGTTGTCGAGACCGACGATCGGGAGTAGACTGGGCTCGATCCCATACTGGAGAACCAACGGTCAGGGACGAGGAATTCGCCGTCCGCAAGCATGGCGAGGCGATGGCGCCAGGGCGATCCTCGGCGCATTTCCAATCGCGTTGGACGACGGCGCCGAGAATCGTGATCTCGCCGGCACCATGGATTTGAAGGGCACAGCCGACATGAATCTCTTGACGACGCTCGCCGGTTCGATGATGGAGGGGTTCCTGCCGGCCGGCTGGGACCTCGCGAAAATCGACGCCTGTTGCTCTCATCCGGCCGCCGCGATCGACGACCGACAGCCGTGGTGGAGCCCCGATTTCGAGTTGGTTCGGTGCGGCGACACGGCGGACCTCGCCGTGATGATGGGGCACGAGATCGCCATGGCCGTCCGCCGGACCCGCGACGAGGGACGCCCCGCCGCCCTGATCCTCCCGGTCGGCCCGATGGGCATGTATCGCTGGGCCGTCCACTTCCTCAAGGAATGGGACGTCTCCTGTGATCACGTGCACGGATTCAACATGGACGAATGGAGCGACCGCGACGGCGCGACGCTCCCCGCCGATAATCCCGGGGCGTTTCAGAACGCGATGGAAGGGGCGTTCTACGGTCCCTTGGGCTCGCGGACCGTGCCGCCGGCCCAACGTTGGTTCGCCACGCCGGACCGCCTTCCCCAGTACGCCGACCGGATCGGCGAATTGAAGGCGAAGGGCGCCGAGCTGACGGTGATCTTCGGCATCGGCCGGGTCTGCCACATCGCCTTCTGGGAGCCGCACTTCGCCGCCGAGTACCAGGGGGTCGACGCCTGGAAGGCCGCGACCCACCGGCTGGGGGCGAAGCTGCACCCGCTGACCATCGAGCAAAACGCGCTGACGAGCTTCAAGAGCCGGACGACGCTGGTGCCGGCGTTCGCCAACACGATCGGCCCAGGGTTGTTCCTCCAGGCCGACCGGATCATCGGCGGCGCCGACGGGATCTTCGACCGCGGCATGCAGTGGCAAGGGCTGAGCCTCTGGACGACGCTGCGGTACGGCCCCGACCCGTGGGTCCCCAGCTCGTTCATGCCCACGCTCAAGGGCCGGCTGTTCTACCACCAGGCCCTCGCCGGCCCGCTCGCGCCCGAGATGAACTGAACCCAGCCGAGCCGAACACGCGATCCGAGGCCGCCGGTCGAGCGGCTTCGGATCGCGACCGTTTCAGTCCTTGTCCTTCGACCGCTTGTCGCGGGCCTTCTGTTCCGCCTTCTTGCGGTACTCTTCGAGCTGGGCCTGGAAGATCTCGTTGAGGTCGTCCTTCTCGCCCGGTTTGGTCAGGTCCTGCCCCGTCTTGGTGACGGCGAGGAAGCCGATGCACATCTCGTCGGTAGTCGCCTCGCCCCAGGTGACGAGCTTGGGATCGTCGCGCCGGGGGTTGCGGGGGTTCGAGGCCGAGTTGTCGAAGTGGGCCGTGACGTTGAGCACCGTCCCCTTGGGCAGGTCGATGGGCTTCTCAAGGTAATACTGGTACTGCCAGTTGAAGTCCCAGTCGTCGATCCTGATCAGGTCCTGGGTGCGGCCGTCGGGGTAGGTGACCGACATCAGCATGTCCTTGCCCAGCAGGTGCATGTGCGGAGACACGGCGTAGGCGGTGACGTCGACGGGCGCCTTCCAGGCCGCCTTGACCTCGATGTTCGATTCGCCCGGGGGAAGCTTCATGCCCGGATCGAGGGCGGCGGTCCAGTGGAGCGTCTGATGCACCGGCTTGCGGGCGAATCGAAGTCCGATCCGGGTGCGGTCGGTCTCGGTCTTGCCGCTGGGGTGGTAATGCACCTGGACGACCACGTCGGCCCCCTTGGGGAGCGACCGGCCGACGCCGTCGGGGAGGACGCTCGGCATGGCCCCCGGCGCCCATCCCCCGAGATCGCCGTGGACCGGCACGCCGGGGCCGGAGAAGCAGGAGTAGCCGGGGCCCGGCTCCTCGGCGTCCTTCTTGCGGGCCTGGCCGTCCTTCTCGACGTAGGCCAGGACGTGATGGACGATCCGGCGATTGCCGGGCGCGTATTCGATCCCCGAGACGTAGACGTCCTCGGGAAGGTTCTTCTGAAAAGTTTCCGGCGATCGGCTCAGGGCGCCGGGAGGGGCTGTCGC
>CALCIC010000284.1 GCA_937907405.1 uncultured Isosphaeraceae bacterium
AATTCGGCCCTCGCTTCTCATGTGATCTCAACGCAAACGGCGCAACATCAAAACTTGCGCGTCGGGCTGGTATTGCGGCCCCCTGACCCTTCCGGGATCGTCCATGAACCACAACCGCAAGCGGCGCGAGGCGGAGGCCCGGGAGCGGCGGCGCCGCGAGGCGGCGTTGAAGAACGCCGTGTTGGTCGATCCCACGGCCTTCGCCCCCGGGTACGGCTACGGCACGCCCGACTTCCTCATTCGCGGCTACTACCTCGACGTCCCCTTCACCTGCGCCTCGTGCGGGGCGGATGAGGTCTGGACGGTCGCGCGACAGAAGTGGTGGTACGAGGTGGCGAAGGGTTCGCCCTACTCGGGGGCCAAGCTCTGCCTCACGTGCCGGCGGGACGCGCGGCTGCACAAGGGCCAGGCTCATCCGTTGCAGAACCTCAATCGCTGGCTCGGCCTGATCCGGGACGACGTCGAACCGGCCTTGCTCGCCGCCGGCTGGCGTCCCGTGGTCGGCGCCGGCGAGACGCGCCCGGATTCTTTGAGCTATGATCGCGGCGACGAACCGGCGAGACTCCGATGGGACGTCAGCGGCTTTCGCCTCGCCCTGATTCTCGAACGCCGAGACGCGTGCGACGCACCCTTCAAGACGCTCGTCCGTGTCGAAGTCTCCACGTACAGCATGACTCCCGGTGAGCTGCAACGGCGGTTCGACGATTTCCTGAAGGCCGTTCGACGCGAGCTGGGATTGGAAGAGAAGCCAAATCCATAAAATACGTCGTTGCAAACATCCTTCTCCCCTCGGGAGAAGGTGGCCGAAGGTCGGATGAGGGTTGCGGGATTTCGATGTGCGTTATGCGAAACGGGTGAAATCATCGGCCGAGATCCGTGGAGAATCCCGCGTCCCTCACCCGGCCTTCGGCCACCCTCTCCCGGGGTGAGAGGGGATATCGATGCCGGCGCGTTCGCGTGTTCACAAGCCCGCGACGACTTCCATGATCCGCCGCACCTTCTCGGCCCGGACGCCTCGCCAGTCGAGCGTCGAGCCGTCGCGCGGTGCGAACGCGGCGGAGCTTCTGATCCGATCGACGGCGGCAGATCCGAGGTGGACCTCGCGGGCCTTCGTCCGCGCGACGACCGCGGGGAGGTTGGCGACCGTCAAGCTCCCGGCGACGATCACGCCGATGCGGTCGCCGGCCCTGGCGATCAACCGGGCGAGCGCGTCGGCGCCTTCCTCGGCCGTCAGACGTCCCCCCGAGGTCAGCAGGCGGTCGACGCCCAGATCGACGAGCGTTTCCAACGCTTCGTCCAGGTCGGGGGCCTGGTCGAACGCCTTGTGGAACGTGACGCTCAACGGCCGGGCCAGGTCGATCAAGCGCGCGGTCGCCTCGCAGTCGATCGCGCCGTCGTTGTCGAGCATCCCGAAGACGACCCCCGATGCGCCCAGGCGTTTGGCGATCTCGACGTCATGGGCCATCGCCGCGATTTCCGGCTCGGTCGGCGCGAAGTCGCCGGCGCGGGAACGGATCAGGACGTGGACCGGAATCGTCAGCCGCCGGCAGGCCTCGGCGATCGTCCCGGCGCTCGGGGTCGTGCCGCCGACCTCCAGGCGGTCGCAGAGCTCGACCCGATCGGCGCCCCCCTCCCCCGCTTCGAGCGCCGAGAGCAGGTCCCCCACGCAGATCTCCACCCCGATCGATCGAGACATCATGTTCCTCCACGCGCCGGGATGATCGGCCGTTGAATCTCTCGCGTCGGACGGTGGAATCGGGTAAAGTTGAACTTCTCTCAAACAAGCATTCGGGAGGCGGTCTGATGGCGCGATCGACGGAAGCAACGCCCGTGCATCCCCGGATGACGCGACGGCTCGCGGTTCAAGCGGGGGCGGTCGGGCTGCTGGGGCTGGGGATCGAGCATCTGGGCGCGCTCCGGGCGATGGGCGGGCCCGCGACGGCCAAGGGGCGCGACGACCGGGCGGTGATTTACATCTTCCTGTCCGGGGGATTGTCGCAGCTAGACAGCTTCGACCTCAAGCCCGACGCGCCTGGAGAGGTCCGGGGCGAGTTCCGGCCGATCGCCACGCGGACGCCGGGGTTGTCGATCTGCGAGCACTTGCCGAAGCTCGCCGAGCGGAGCGAGCTGTGGTCGCTGGTCCGGTCGCTGACGCATTCGTCGAACGACCATTCGGCGGGGCACCAGATCATGCTCTCGGGGCGGTCGGAGCTGCCTCCCGGCTTCAACCCGGGCAAGCCCAGTCCGGGGGACTGGCCGTCGATCGCGTCGATCGCCGGGGCGCTGTGCGCGCCGAGGAACAACCTGCCGCCGGCCGTGGTTCTGCCCGAGAAGCTGATCCACAACACCGGGAGGGTGATCCCCGGCCAGTTCGGCGGCGAGATGGGGGCGAAGCACGACCCCTGGTTCATCGAGGCCTCGCCGTTCGACCCGGCGGCCTACGGGGCCTATCCGACCTACGAGTTCGACCACCAGCAGCGCCCGCAACCGGCCGGCAAGGCCAAACAGTTCCAGACCCCCAGCCTCGGCCTGCCCGAGGGCTTCTCAGAGAGCCGGCTCGCGGGCCGGCTGGGACTGCTTGCGGCCCTCGACCGCCAGCGCTCCGCGCTTGAGGGTTCGGCGGCGGCCGGCGGGTTCGACGACGAGCGCCAGGGGGCGGTTTCGCTGCTGACCGACCGCAGGGTCAAGCGGGCGTTCGACGTCCTCAACGCCCCCGACGTCGTGCTCGACCGCTACGGCCGGCACGCGTTCGGCTGGTCGCTCTTGATGGCCAAGCGGCTGGTCGAGGCCGGCGTGAAGCTCGTCCAGGTGAACCTGGGCAACAACGAGACCTGGGACAACCACGGCAACATCTTCCCCCACCTGAAGGACAAGCTGTTCCCGCCGACCGACCAGGCGGTCGCGGCCTTGCTCGACGATTTGCACCAGACGGGGTTGCTCGACTCGACCCTCGTCGTGATGGCCGGCGAGTTCGGCCGCACGCCCAAGATTTCCGGCTTGCCGCAGTTCTACAAGCTCCCCGGCCGCGACCACTGGGGGCGGGTGCAGAGCGTCCTGCTGGCCGGAGGAGGCGTGCAAGGGGGTCGCGTGATCGGCTCGTCCGACAAGATCGGCGGCCACCCGCGAACCGACCCGCACACCCCCGAGGACTTCGCCGCGACCATCTACAACTCCCTCGGCCTCCCCCCCACCGTCTCCTGGAACGACCCCCAGGGCCGCCCCCACTTCGTCTACCACGGCGAGCCGATCGCGGCCTTGCTGTGACGACTATGCGGAAGGCGTCTTCGCGACGACGTCGGGCGCGGCGATGGGCGACAAGTCCTTGACTTCCAACTCGACGGACCTCGATTGATCGTCGGGCCGTCCCACGATCTGGTCGAGATAGACGCGCGTGCCGACGGGCAGGCCGGAAAGGGCGTAACGTCCCTGGGCGTCGGAGCGGATGACGATCTGGACGCAGTCGCGATTCGATGGGGCTCGCGATTCATCCCGCCTCCCCCGGCCGTCGACGACGAGAGGACCGACGAGGTAACAATCGAGTCGAGCGTGAGGCGCCGGCGATCCGTCCTTGGCTATCATTCGACCCCGGATCGTCGTCGCCTCGTCGAGCACGATAGTTACGGCTTCGTCCTCCGGGCCTACCGTGCCGAACCCCCCGAGCGAGCCGTCGGCCGATCGCGCGAACAGGTGCTTGATCGCGTTCGTCCGCCGGGCCTCAAGCCGTCCCCGCGCGTCGGCGCGCGCTTCGAAGGGACTCAGCAGCAGGCTTCCTTCCGGATTCGATTCGGACGCGGCGATGTAAGCATGGGGGACGAGGGCGCCGTTTCCTCCTGGACCGCGGACCGTGACGACGAACGGCCCCCTCTCGCCGGATTGAACCTCGAAGTTGAAGTCGACGTCGGGCTCGCGCCTGAGTTTGATCTGGAGATCGGGCGCGTACTCGGCGTGCTCGACGACCTTGATCAATGGGGTGAAGTCTGAGTCCTTGTCAGGCGGGACGAACCGGCCCGGCCCGACGCGAAACGCGTACCGGCCGTCGCGGTCGGTCCTGGTCCGGCGTATCAGCGTCTCGGTCGGATCGTGGCGGGGGAAAGGGGCGTCGCCGGAGTAATACGACGGATGTTTCATGCCGTCCCCCTGCTCGAAGAGCCTCACCGCGCGCCCCGCGACCGGCGTATGGTCGGTCGCATTCGTCACGCGACCCTTGATGAGGGTCCCCGACGTCAGATGGAAATCGACCCCCTGAATCGTCGATCCCTCGCGCGGGAGGACGCCCCCGCGACTTCGCGCGGCCCATTGATCGTCATGCACGCCGATCAGATACAGTTGATCGGGGTAGAGGTCCAGGTGATAGGAGCCGTCGGCCCCGGTTCGCGTCGCATGAAAGCCATACCCATAGGCTCGATCCGTAAGGTCCGTTCCCGCGGCCAGGACCATGATCGCGGGTGCCGGCGTGCCGTCGGCCTTGAAGACGCGACCCGACGCCGGCACGGTTCGAGCGACCCGCATGGTGAGCGTCGCCCTGGGCTTGCCCGGATCGAACCTTGTTGAATCGGCGATGCAAAGCGTCTTCGACGGCACCGAGAAATGGACGAGTCGCCGTTGGTCCTTGGGAATGAAGTCGAAGACCGCGACGCCCTCGTGATCGGTCGTGACGCGGGCGAGCTGAGAACGGCCGAGGCTCACGCAGCTTCGCCTCCCCGCCTTCCAGAAATCAGAGGGAACGAAGGTGACCCCCGGCATCGGCCTGTTCGCCGAGTCCACGGCCTGAATCTTGACGGTGGTCGCGCCGTCGAGGACGAGATCGACCTCTGCCGGCAGGCGCTTGGATTCGATGCCGGGCCAGGAGTCGAACTCGGATAAGAATTGGGCCTCAAGCCCGGGCCAGAACTCCTCGTCCTCCAGGCTGTCGAAGCCCATTCCTGATTTGAAGGCGAACACCGTCCGCGCCTTCACATCGGCGGGGATGAGGAACCGCGCTTCACCGTTCCCGTCCGTCCGCCCCTGCCACCAGGGGGCGAAATCATTGTCGATCTCGACGGCCGCATCCGCGACCGGATCCCCCCGGAGGTCGGTCACGCGGACGACGGTCGAGCGAGCGGCCTTGAGCACGAGGCTCGCCTTCACGATCCGGTCGATCGAATACAAGTACAAGCCGGCGCCGCGCTCGATCGCCTGGAGCGAACCGTCGGCGTTCGAGGCCAGTAAGGAAGTCGGCGGCCACGACTGGACGTCGACGTCGAGCACGAACCGGCCGTCGGCGCCGGTGCGGGTCGCGGGGGAGGCGCCCCAGAGCGACCAGGACCGGACGAGTACGTCCCCCGCAGGTTTGCCGGCTTCATCGACGACCACGCCTTCGATGCGAGTCTTCGTGGGGTCGAGAGGTTTCGAGGAGGCGACGGCCGGTGGTTGCTCGGCCTCTTCGAACCGAACCGTCGAAGCAGCCGCGCCGGCGGTCAAGAACACCACGGCGAGGGCGGCGACGGCGCCGCGCCGCGTCGAGGTTTCGGCATGCCTGCGCGGATCGATCAGGGCGGCGATCCGCGATTCGAGGGTCCCCCGGCGGGCGATCATCGGCAGGCCGAGCATCGCGTCGAGGTCGGCCGCGAACGGCCGGCGCTCGGCGACCGCCAGCAGGCTCGTCGCGTAATCGGCCGGGCTCGAAGCCCGCAGCACGTGGTTGTCACACAGCTCCTCGCGGGCCGATTCGAGCGCGCGATTCATCAGGAGGACCAGCGGATTCGGCCAGCAGACGATCGCCGCGAGCCGCTGGAGCAGGCCGACGACCGTGTCCCGCCGCAACGCGTGGGCGCACTCGTGGATCAGCACGTCGCGCATTGCGTCGGCCGGCAGACTTTCCGCCAGCCCTTCGGGAATTAACACCGACGGGCTGATCACGCCGATCGTCAACGGCTGGCCCGTGCGGTCCGAAACGCCGATCGCCGGCAGCCGATCGACGATTACGCCCAGAGGGGAAGCCACGCGCGGCCGGACCGACTCGCATGCGAACGGGCGGGCCGTCTTCCGGAGTCGAGCCACTCCCCGGAATCCCGAGACGAGGCGAATCAACAACCCCAAGGCCCCCAGGAGCCAGACCGCGACGGCCGCGCCGCGAACACTGCGAGACCGGGGCGGCGACGCCGCGACGGCGGCCGGCGCGAAGATCGGCCGCGGCTCCATCGGCGCGAGCTTCGGCGGGCGTCCTCGGTCGACCCCGGCGCGCGGAGCGAACTCGCGAGCCGGCGCCAGGGGCTCGACCGCGACGATCGGCGACGGAACCGCCGGCGGGGCGGAGGTCGGCCGTTCGGCCGGTCTCGCGGTCGGCTCGACCGCCGCGTCGACGTGAGGCCAGGCGATCGGCGGCGGAGGGAGCGCGCGGCCCGTCCACGCCAGCGCGGGGCTGAGTAAAACGACGGTCAGGGCGCAGAGCCAGACCGCGTGCCGGACCGAGGCCCGGCGTCTAAGCGTCAGCCCGATCAAGCCGGCCATGACCACGGCCGTCGTCGAGACGAGCATCATACCGGCGAACAGATCGAACCATCCCGTGATTCTCATTCTTCGCTCCTTCCGGTCTTCCTGGCGTCGTCGATCATCTTGCGAATCCGCCTCGCCTCGTCCGGCGAGACGCCGCGCTCCTTGAGCAAGGTCAGGATCAGGCCCTCTGCCGAGCCGCCGAACGCCGAATCGAGCAGCCGGCTGACCATGCCTCCGAGCACCTGCTCGCGGGTCCGCACCGCCCGATAGAGGAAGGCGCGGCCCTCGGGCCGGCTCCTCAGCCAGCCCTTCTCTTCGAGCCGGGTCATCATCGTCTGGATCGTGTTCCGGGCCACCGGCCGGGCGTCGGCCAACGTCTTCCAGACGTCGGCCACCGTCGCCTCGCCGCGGTCCCACACGACCTGCATGATCGCGAGCTGCGCCCGCGACGGCGACGCCCCGGGATCGCCCCCCAAGTCCTCCTCGTCCGCCATGTCCGCTCCCTCAGATTGAAATACGTGTCGCCTACAGCCGTCGGTAATACGATTTACCTACGCGTGTAGGTGAAGTCAAGAGGGAATCGCGACTCGTCGGACTTTGCGCGGGCGGCTGGAATGGTTTGGCAAGGGGGGTGGCGGCCGGTTAGGATGGCGCGATGGAAATTTCCAACCGTCGTCCAAACCAGCCAGACGCACACGGTTGGGCCTGGGACGGGTTTCGACGGATCGCCGCATCGCGCGATCGGGTCGAGATCCGCGGGGCTGGGCGACACGACGTCTTCACCAGGAGAACCAGAAGTGACTGAGCGACCTGATGCGATCGACTCTCCCTCGCGACGGCGGTTCCTGAAGGGCACGACGGCGGCGGTGGGCGTGGGGGCGGCGGCGGCTTCGTGGGCCCCCCTGGTTCACGCGGCCGGCAGCGACGTCATCAAGATCGGCCTGGTGGGCGCCGGCGGGCGCGGCACCGGCGCCGCCGAGCAGGCGCTCACGGCCGACAGCGCCACCCGCCTGGTCGCCGTCGCCGACGCGTTCGAGGACCGGCTCGAAGAGAGTCTCGCGGCGCTCAAGGGCTCGAAGGTCGGCTCGCGGGTCGACGTCGAGAAGGAGCGGCGGTACACCGGCTTCGACGGCTACAAGAAGGTCATCGATCAGGTCGACATGGTCCTGCTGACGACCCCCCCGCACTTCCGGCCGATCCACCTGACCTATGCGGTCGAGAAGGGGGTCAACGCGTTCGTCGAGAAGCCGATGGCCGTCGACGGCCCGGGCCTGCGCATGTACCTCAAGGCGTGCAAGGACGCCAAGGAGAAGAACCTGTCGCTGGTCAACGGCTTCTGCTGGCGGTACTTCCCCCCGCGCCGCGAGACCATGCAGCACGTCTTCGACGGCAAGATCGGCGACGTCGTGTCGATCGAGACCACGTACAACTCGCAAGGGGTCTGGGAACCTCGCAAGACCCGCGAGGAATGCTCGTCGGACATGGAATACCAGATGCGCAACTGGTATTATTACTCGTGGCTCTCGGGCGACCACATCGTCGAACAGGCGATCCACGGCATCGACACCATCGGCTGGGCCCTGGGCGACGTCCAGCCGATCCAGTGCTGGGGCGTCGGCGGCCGGCAGTCGCGGACCGACGCCAAGTACGGCAACATCTACGACCACTTCTCGGTCGTCTTCGAGTTCCCCAACGACGTCCGGGGAACCCACCAGTGCCGCCACTGGGTCAACACTCCGAACCGGGTGAAGGACTACATCTTCGGCACGAAGGGGATGGCCGACGTCTTCGGCAACAAGATCACCGGCGCCGAGAGCTGGGCCTACAACCCCGGCCGGGGGAGCAATCGCAAGGCCACGCCCGACATGTACCAGGTCGAGCACGACGAGATGTTCGCCGCGCTCCGGGCGGGCAAGCCGATCAACAACGGCGAGAAGGCCGCCAACAGCACGTTGATGGCGATCATGGGCCGGACCGCCGCCTACACCGGCGCGGTCGTCACGCCCGACCAGATCCTCAACTCCAAGCTCGACATGGGGCCCGCCAGCTACAAATTCGGCCCCAACCCGGTGCCGCCGGTGCCGATCCCCGGCGTCACCAAGGTGGTCTAAAGCGGAATCGCCGTTGTTGGTGTTGCGCCGTCCGCGCCGGCTGACGCGCGCCTCCCTTCTCCCCCCGGGAGAAGGGAGGTTCGCGAGGATCGGCCCTCGACGGTCGTCCGCCCCTCATGAGTCAACCGCGCATGTCTAGATACGATCCCGCGTTTTCCGATCCGGCCGGGGGGGCTTCCGACCCCTCCGATCCGACGTCGAAGCGGCGCGGGTGTTGGTTCTACGGCTGCGTGTTCGCGGCCGGCTCGCTGGTCGTCGTCCTCGTCGCGCTGGCGGTCGCCGCGTTCGTGATCTATCGGAGTCTGACTCACTACGTCGAGGACTACACCGCCGTCGCGCCGGTCGAACTCCCCAAGGTCGAGATCTCCGAGCCGAGGCGGAAGAGCGCCGTCGAACGGACCAGGAAGTTCCGCGACGCCCTCAAGGCGAGGGTCGAAGCCGAGCCCCTGGTGTTGACCGGCGACGACCTCAACGCGTTGGTCCAGGAGTCTCCCAAGTTCAAGGACCGCGTCTTTCTGACGCTCGCCGACGACAAACTCAAGGCGCGGTTCAGCCTGCCCCTGGACGAGTTTTTCGACACCAATCTGACGCGCGGCCGCTATCTCAACGGCGAGGCCGAGCTCGAGGCGAAGATCGAGGACGGCGAGGCGAGGATCGAAGTCGAATCGATCGTCGTCGACGGCAAGCCGCTCCCCGAGTTCGTCCGCGACGCCTTCGCGCGGCCGAGCATCCTGAACCTCGACGAAAGCGGCGACCAAAGCGACCTGCTCCACCAGATCGAGTCGTTCGAGATCGAGGACGACCGGATCGTCGTCAAGGCGCGGACGCCCAGGCCCGAAGCCGACGAGCCCAAGCCCGCCGAACCGCCGGGCGCCCTGGAAGCTCCGAAGCCCGAACCGACCGACTGACGCAGTCACAGTTACGGAAGACGTCGTGATTCTTTAATCTGAAGAGGTGAGAACATGAGATTGACAGCGCATGGATCGACGATCCCGCTCGCCGCGGCGCTGGCCCTGGCGTCGGCCGCCCTGACGGCCCGCGCCCAGGAGCCGACGAACGCCCCCAAGGAGGTCGCCTCGGTCGAGGGGATCACCGAGTACAAGCTGCCCAACGGGTTGCAGGTGCTGTTGTTCCCCGACGAGTCGAAGCCCAAGGTGACGGTCGCCCTGACGATCTTCGTCGGCTCGCGGCACGAGGGGTACGGCGAGACCGGCATGGCGCACCTGCTTGAGCACATGGTGTTCAAGGGGACCCCCGCGCATCCCGACATCCCGGCCGTCTTCAAGGAGCGCGGCGCCGACTTCAACGGCACCACCAGCAACGACCGGACGAACTACTTCGAGACCCTGGCGGCCACCGACGACAACCTCGAATTCGCGATCAGGCTCGAAGCCGACCGGATGATCAACAGCCCGATCAAGGCCGAGGACCTGGCCACCGAGTTCTCGGTCGTCCGCAACGAGTTCGAGCGCGGCGAGAACTCGCCCGGCGCGGTGCTCTCGCAGCGGATGGCGGCCGTCGCCTACGAGTGGCACAACTACGGCAAGTCGACGATCGGCAACCGCTCCGACATCGAGAAGGTGCCGGTCGACAACCTCCGCGCCTTCTACAAGAAGTTCTACCAGCCCGACAACGCCATGCTGGTGGTCGCCGGCAAGTTCGACGAGAAGAAGGCGCTCGAATACATCGTCAAGTACTTCGGCGCGATCCCCAGGCCCGACCGCAAGCTGCCGGCGACCTACACCGAGGAGCCCCCCCAGGACGGCGAGCGCACCGTGCTCCTGAAGCGGGTCGGCGACGTCGGCCTGGTCGGCCTGGCGTACCACGTCCCCGCCGGCCCGCACGCCGACCTGCCGGCGCTTCAGGTGCTCTCCGACGTCCTCG
>CALCIC010000285.1 GCA_937907405.1 uncultured Isosphaeraceae bacterium
CCGCGCCCGACGCGGTCCCGATCCGTTCGCCGGCGACGACCGTCCGGCGGCCCCGGAGGCCCCCGCCGGAACGGTCTTCGCCGATTTCCAGATCGTCTCCGGCCGGCTCTTTCTGCTCCGCGGGGCCGAGGGGGCGATCGCCCATGGCGCCGACGAGTTGATCGCCCTCGACGGCGACACGGGGTTCATCGAATGGACCTACGCTCCGCGCGGCGGCGCCATCAATCCCAAGCTCTGGATCGGCCCCGACCGGCTGGTTCTGCAGGTCGACAAGCCGGGCGAGCTGGTGGTCCTTCAGACCGATTCCGGACGGCTGGTGTCGCGATGCGGGCTGAGCGCGGGGGAGCGCCTCGAGCGCGCGCCGACGCCGATCGACGACGACCACGTGGCAGTGGTCGTCGACCGCCGGACGGTCAAAAAACTCGACGTCGCGCGCGGCGGGTTCGACTGGGAGTACCGCGAGAGCGTCGAGATGCCGGTGTTCGGCGCCCCTCGGACGTTCGCGGCCGGCGAGCGTCTCCTGGTCATCCACGACGGCCGGACGTTGATCAGCCTCGATCCGACCACCGGGGCCAGGCGGTGGTCCACCCTGCTGGGGACCGAAGACCTGGGGGAGCGGCCCGACGCGCTGGCCTTCGACGACCGGCGGTTCTATTGCGTGAGCAAGTCGTCCGGCGACTCCGTGCGCAAGGTCTGCACGCTGCGGGCGATCGCGCTCGAGGACGGCTCGGCGGTCTGGTCGCGGCACCTGGCGGGGCGCGATCTGATCCTCTGGTCGCTGGCCCTGTCGGACCGCTCGGTGCTCGTCTACCCAAGCCTCTCCAGCCTCTGGGAAGAGGAGGTCGAGGCGATGCCGTTGGTCGTCTGCAAGCAGGAGGACGGCGGCTTGGTGCAACGATTCGTGTTTCCGGCGACGATCGCCGAGGTCCGTCTTCAGTTGGATTCGCGGGGGGTGGTGATCGCGACGCCCCGCGAACTTTGGGCCCTGGGGGGCCTCCCGCGCGCCCGGGAGGGGGGGCCGGCGCCGTCGCCGACGCCCTGACGGAAATCACTGGTTCCTTGAACGCTCGTCGACGAGGCCGATAATACTCTCGCACCCTCGGCCCCGAGCCGCCGATTCGCCGTGCCGGCCCGAAGCGAGGCCGGACGAGTCATCCCTTGAAGGAGGAGGCCCGCGCGTGAGCGACTCGACCATCAATCCGACCGAACCGCCGGCCGAGGACGACGTGGCCGCCGTCGCCCGTCTCAAGGAGGCCTACGAGAAGCTCCGGGCCGAGATGGGCAAGGTCATCGTGGGCCAGAACGCCGTGCTCGAGGAGTTGCTGATCGCCGTCTTCGCGCGCGGCCACTGCCTCTTGATCGGCGTCCCCGGGCTGGCGAAGACCCTGATGATCCACACCCTCGCCGACGCCCTGAACCTGAGCTACAACCGGATCCAGTTCACCCCCGACCTGATGCCCTCGGACATCACCGGGACCGAGGTCATCCAGGAGGACAAGGCGACCGGCGTCCGCCAGTTCAAGTTCCTCCGCGGCCCGGTCTTCGCCAACATCGTGCTGGCCGACGAGATCAACCGGACCCCCCCCAAGACCCAGGCCGCGCTCCTGGAAGCCATGCAGGAGCGGCAGGTGACCGCCGGCGGCGAGCGGCACCGGCTCCCCGACCCGTTCTTCGTGCTGGCGACCCAGAACCCGATCGAGCAGGAGGGGACGTACCCGCTCCCCGAGGCCCAGCTCGACCGGTTCATGCTCAACGTGCTGGTCGGCTACCCCGACGAGGCCGAGGAGCAGGACATCGTCCGGCTGACCACGACGACCCATCGGCCGTCGGTCTCGAAGGTCCTCTCGGCCAACGAGATCCTGTCGCTCCAGGAGATCGTCCGCAAGGTGCCGGTCGCCGACCACGTGGTCAAGTACGCCGTCCGGCTGGCCCGGGCCACGCGTCGCGACCAGGACGACGCGCCCGCGTTCATCCGCGACTTCGTGAGCTGGGGGGCGGGGCCTCGGGCGAGCCAGTACCTGATCCTCGCGGCCAAGGCGCGGGCCGTGCTGCACGGCCGGTGCCACGTGTCGATCGAAGACGTCCGGAGCGTGGCCAACCCCGTGCTGCGGCACCGGATCATCACCAATTTCAACGCCGAGGCGGAAGGCTTGAAGCCCGACGACGTCGTCGAGCGACTCGTCAAGACGATCCCCGTCGACGACCACGAGGCCGACCAAAGTGGAAAACTACCAAAACTATTTAGATCCGCGAACGCTGTC
>CALCIC010000286.1 GCA_937907405.1 uncultured Isosphaeraceae bacterium
AACCTTCCCACCCCCCAAATCCCCCCCTCCTTGGGACGATGCCATCGAAGCCAAAGCGATCATTCATCCTAACTTAATTTCAAGCCATGCTTTGCGTTCATGAATCCGTTGCGAGGTTGGCGCGAACGAAGCCAAACGCAACGGCCGACCGGGTGATCGAGGAGGCGCGGGCCGAAAGTAGCGACGCCGCGGCGGCGGACCCAAAACTGTGACGAACGGACCCAAATCCGGCGAGGGGCGGTTCGGCTGGTTTCGGCGCGAACGAAGCCAAAATCCGCCCACGATTCGGGCCGCCGCGACGGACCTTGGGACCACTCACGACGGAGGGAGTTGAGTGGCGCGACTCTTTCCGTCGGCCACGCAATCGATAATGACCCTCGCATGCGGTTATAATCCGCATAAGGCATAAGACGTGCGTTGCGACGCCTCGACCCTCGCCGCCCGAATATTCGATAGTGACGGATTCATGCGCAAGATCACCCTCAAACACAAACTGCCCGCCGGGCTGAACGGCTCGTTCGCCGATGAGCTGAACGACTCGCAACGGGCGGCGGCTGCCGCGCCCGACGGGTACAACCTGATCCTCGCCGGGCCGGGCTCGGGGAAGACGCGGGTGATCACGTTCCGGGTCGCATGGCTGATCGCCCGAGGCGTCCCGGCCGACTCGATCCTGCTGGCGACCTTCACTCGGCGCGCGGCGCGCGAGATGGTCGGCCGGCTCGGCGGGCTCGTCGGCGCCCAGGCCGGACGGGTCTGGGCGGGGACGTTCCACCACGTCGGCAATCGGCTGCTTCGAACCGCCGCGAACGACCTCGGCTTCCAGCCCAACTTCACGATCCTCGACAGCGAGGACCAGACCGACCTCATGCGGTTGGCGATGGACGACGCCGGGCTCGTCGACAAGAACAAGCTCGCCCCCAAGGCCTCGCAGTTGCAGCACCTGATCAGCTTCGGGATCAACACGCGGCGATCGCTCGCCGAGGTGGTCGCGTCCGAGGCCGCCGACCAGGTGGAACGGCTGCCCCAGATCGAAAAGGTCGCCGCCGCCTACGCGCGGCGCAAGCTCGCCAGCAACTGCATGGACTACGACGACCTGCTGACCCAATGGCTCCGGCTGCTGGACGAGTTCCCCAAGCGCCTGGAGGAACAGGGACGGATGTTCCGCCACGTCCTGATCGACGAGATGCAGGACACCAACGCGCTTCAGATCGAGATCGTCGAGAAGATCGCGGCGGCCGGGCCGGGCTGCCTTACGGCCGTCGGCGACGACGCCCAGTCGATCTACCGATTCCGAGGCGCGAACTACGACAACATCCTCAAGTTCCCCGACCGCCACCCCGACGCCAAGGTCTTCAAGCTGGAGGTCAACTACCGGTCGACGCCGCAGATCGTCGCGTTCACCGAGGCGTCGATCGCGCACAACCAGTCGGGCTTCCCCAAGCGGCTCGTCTCGGCCCGGACTGATGGGACGCTTCCGGTCGTCGTCGCCACGGCCGACGTCTACGAGGAGGCCGCCCTCGTCTGTCAGCAGATCCTTGAAGCCCACGACCAGGACGTCCCCCTCGGCCGGATGGCGGTGCTCTATCGCAACCATTACGACAGCGTCGTGCTTCAGGGCGAATTGCTGGCTCGCGACATTCCGTACACGGTCCGCAGCGGGGTCCGGTTCTTCGAGCAGGCGCACGTCAAGGACGTGATGGCGTTCTTGCGGGTCGTCGTCAACCCGCGAGACGAGGCGTCGTGGCGGCGGCTGTTCGTGCTTCTGCCGGGCGTGGGACCAGCCAAAGCAGGCGCGGTCTACCAGCGGCTCGCCGCCGCGGCCGACCCGCTCAAGGCGCTGGCGACCGCCGAGACCATGGCGATCGTGCCGACGAAGAGCCGGGGATTGTTCGCCGCGTTCGTCAACGACCTCAACCTGATTCGGGCGACCGACCCCGAGCATCACCCGGCCCGCGCGATCGAGGCGGTCCTCAAAGGGGGATACTCCGGGACGATCCGCCAGAAGTACGACAAGTCGGAGAACCGGATCAAGGACGTCGAGCAGTTCGCCGTGCTCGCCGCCAAGTACGACAGCCTGGAACGGCTGCTCGCCGAGTTGCTCCTGGCCGGCGACGTCTACGGCATGGACGCGGCCGGGAGCGATGATCCTCGGGACTTACTGGTTCTCAGCACGGTCCACCAGGCCAAGGGGCTCGAATGGTCGCACGTCTTCGTCGTCCGCCTGGTCGACGACGGCTTCCCGCACCGTCGCGCCATGGACGAGCCCGGCGGCGAGGACGAGGAACGGCGGATCTTCTACGTCGCCGTCAGCCGGGCGATGAATGAATTGATGCTCACCTATCCGTCGACCATCAGCCGAGGCGGCTACGGCCCGACGGTCTTCTCAACCCCCAGCCGCTTCGTGACCGAGATCGAGCCCACGCTTTACGAGCGGGTCGTGCTCGAGCACGAGTTCGAGCGACTGACTCTGGACGACGACGATGACGAACCCCCGTGGACGTAGCGCGGCCCCCTAGCTCCGGCAAGGGGGGGATGCCCCCGGATCAGTCCTCGGTCCGTCTGCAACCAGAACAATCCATCGCACAGTTGAAGGAGCGGAGACGATCATGACGCGCAGTCGGATTCGAAGCTGGATCGGTCTTGCAATGACCCTCGCGGCGGTG
>CALCIC010000287.1 GCA_937907405.1 uncultured Isosphaeraceae bacterium
ACGAGATTACAAGGTGACTGGAGTTCAGACGTGTGCTCTTCCGATCTATGCGGCGCCGCCCCGACGAGCACCGCGCCGGCCAGGGTCGAGATGGCCATCGCCCCCATATTGATCCAGTACGGGGGCGTCAGGTCCTCGGGTTCGAGCGTGAAGAACGTGTAGCGATAGAAAATGAGGGCGATGATCCAAATATACAGCATCCCGCCCCCGAGCCAGGTCGCCAGGCTGAAGAACACGATTTCCTCGTGGTAGTCGACCGACCGCCCGGCGAGAAGCCCGCCTAGAACGGAGACCGACTGCGTCGCCACGACGGGGAGCAGCCAGCCGCCGTTGAGGCCCTTCGCAAGCGGGGGTTTCTCCCGCTTGATGGTCAGAACTGTGAAGATCGTGTACAGCAGGACGAGCCAGAGGGCCGAACCAAACGCCCAGAGCGCCGAGGCCGTCGCGGGGTCGTTGCGGATCAGCATGAACTGGTTTCCCAGAACGCAGGTCGCCGCGACCGACGTGAAATAACCGACGCCTCGGTTGTGATCGTTCAGATCGGCGAAGAACCGCTCGGGCGTCAGCCGCATGCGGGCGACGTAGAGCAGCCAGAGGACCACGAAGAATCCGAGGTTGAGCCAGAAGAGCGCCTCGGCGACGATCGTCATGCCCTCGAGTCGTGCGGCGATCGAAACGATCCCCGTGGCCATCACCATCGCGAAATACGCCGGACTGAGGCCGGCGACGATCCGCGAGAGCCGCGCCGATGATGGTCGGCCCCCCCCTTCGGCGGCGCTCAACGGCCGACCCTGTAGAGGGATCGAAGCAAACCGAGATTCAGGCCGAGGCAGGCGAGGCTGGCGAACGCCGCGGGCCAGACGACCACGTCGTCCCCCCCGAGGAAGGCGTTCATCGTCGCCATCAGCAGCCAAAGTTGAAGCACGACCAGGATGAGCACGAGACAGAGGATGCCGTACACGACGGTCAAATCCTGCTCGCGACCGACTCTCGTCTTCATACGGTTCGCTCCTCGACGCCCGTGGCGTAGACGACTCCGTCGCGCACTTCCAGCACGACGCGATTCAAGGGGCGGCGCGGCGGACCGGCGATCGGTCGGCCGGTCGCGGGATCGAACGACCCGACGTGGCAGGGGCAATGAAGCTCGCCCTGATCCAGCTTGGGAACCACCGCGCACGAGAGATGGGTGCATTTCTGGCCGTACGCCGCCAACGTCCGATCATCAAGCCGAATCAGCAGACAGGGGTCGTTCGGCCCCGGGTAGTTGAACGGCAGCGCGCCGCCGACCGGCAAGGCGTCGATCCGCGCGACCTTCGCGATCGGCGGCCGGCCTCGACCGCGACGCAAGACGCTTCGCGCCGCGATCCAGAACTGGCCGATCACGAAGGCGAAGCTCGTCAACAAGAGGAACTTCGTGTAGTCGCGGCGCGCGACGAAAACGTCTTGCGGCAGGTCGATCGGAAAGTCCTGCCGCCAGGCCGGCTGCTCGTCCTCCGGTCGACCGTCGGGGAACCGCGGGCCTCGTTCGGGGTGCAACACGCTCATCAGTCGTTCCCTTCCAGGTGCATGGCGTCCAGGAGCGCGTCCACCGAAACGAACCCCTGCGATTGCGACGGCGCGTCCGCGGCCAGGGGCTCGTCCATCGCGGAGGTGACGTCGAGATGCTCGATCGTGCGACCGCGCGGCGCCATCCACCGGACCTTGGTCGTGATCTCCTGGCGACCGAACTGAAACTTGTTCATCGGCTCAGAGCGCGGCCGATCGATCTCCATCCGTTCGAGCGTCCCGAACGCCAGCGCCCCGCTCGGGCAGACGGTCGCGCACATCGGCTTGAGGCCCGCCGAAGTGCGGTCGTAGCACATATCGCACTTCATCATCAGCTCAAACCCGACGTTCATCTTGGGGACGCCGAACGGGCAGGCCAGGACGCAGTTGTTGCAGGCGATGCAACGAGGCTTCCGCGCCGATTGAACCACGCCGTCGGCCGTCCGCTTGATCGCGTCGGCCGGACAGACCTCGGCGCAGGTCGGAGAATCGCAGTGCATGCAGACGACCGGCACCGTCTGGGTCGTGCGGCCTCGATCGACGACGTCCAGTTGGATCATCGAGTGTCCCCGGTGGGTGTCGCACTCGGAGCACGCGTGGACGCAGGCCTGACAGCCGATGCAACGGCTGGGGTCGACGAAGAACAGGTGGCTCTCGGGGACCATGAAACGCTCCGTTGTCGGGGTCGGCTACTGCTGCGGTTCGAGGGTCGCGGCGTACTCGGGAGGGCCGTCGGCCCGTCGCACCCGCGCGGCGCAAACCTTGAATTCAGGAATCTTCGAGATCGGATCCTGGGCGGAGATCGTCAACTGGTTGATGCTCTTGGGCCCCGACCAATGGTAGGGGACGAAGATCACGTCGGGGCGAATGGTCGTCACCACGACCGCTTTCAGCGTGCAGGTCCCGCGACGGGATTCAAGGACCGTCCAGTCGCCGTCGGCGATCCCCAGCCGCGCCGCGGTGCGCGGGTGGATCTCGACGAACGGCTCGGGGCACTGGTCCACCAGCGGGCCGATCCGGCGCGTCTGGTTGCCCGAGAGGAAGTGGCTCACGACCCGCCCGGTGGTCAGCATCAGCGGATAGTCGTCGTCGGTCTCCTCGGCGGGAGGGCTGTATTCC
>CALCIC010000288.1 GCA_937907405.1 uncultured Isosphaeraceae bacterium
GGTGTGTGCGTCGATCGAGCCCAGCGCGCCGGCGCCGATCGCGGCCTCCAGCTCGTGCATCATCTCGTGACCGGCCAGCGTGGCGTGGTTGGTCTCGAGGTTGAGCTTGAAATGGGGGAGCAGATCGTAGGTGCGGAGGAAGTTGAGACAGGCCGCCGCGTCCGAGTCGTACTGATGCTTGGTGGGCTCCTTGGGCTTGGGCTCGATATAGAACGCGCCCTTGAAGCCGATCTGCTTCTTGTAGTCGACCGCCATGTGGAGGAACCGACCGAGATGATCGAGCTCGCGCTTCATGTCGGTGTTGAGCAGGGTCGAGTAGCCCTCGCGCCCTCCCCAAAAAGTGTACCCCGCGCCCCCGAGGTCGTGCGTGACCTCCATGGCCTTCTTGACCTGAGCGGCGGCGAAGGCGAAGACGTCGAAATTGGGGCTGGTCGCCGCCCCGTGCATGTAGCGAGGGTTGGAGAACAGGTTGGCCGTCCCCCAGAGCAGATTCACGCCGGTCCGGGCCTGCTCGTCCTTGAGGACCTTGACCACCTCGTCGAGGTTGGCGTGGCTCTCCTTGAGCGTGCGTCCCTCGGGCGCGACGTCGCGGTCGTGGAACGCGTAGAACGGGGCCCCGAGCTTCTCGAAGAATTCAAAGGCCGCCTTGGCCTTGCGCTGGGCGTTGGCGACCGAGTTGCTGCCGTCGTCCCAGGGGCGCTGCGCGGTGCCGGCGCCGAACGGATCGGACAGCGGATTGGAGAACGTATGCCAGTAGACGACCGAGAACCGCAGGTGCTCCCTCATGGTCTTCTGCCCGACCGTCTCGTCGGGGTTGTAATGCTTGAACTCCAGAGGGTTGCGGGACTTCGGTCCACCGTACTGAATCTTGGGAACATCGGGGAAATACGCGGTCATGAGCTCGTCTCGCCCTTCGCATCAGACGGACCTTCGAACAAAAGCGCCGATACAACTCTAGTTCGGGTGATGACCCCCGACAACCCCTACCCACCCTTCGCCAAACCATGATGAGCACGCCTTGCAGCGCCTGAGTCGGCCCGCTATAGTATTCAAAAGGTCGTGACGATTCTCGTCTCAACCTGATTCGGGCGGCTAACTCAGTGGTTAGAGTGCCATCCTCACACGGTGGAAGTCATTGGTTCAAATCCAATGCCGCCCATTTTTAAGTCGAGAAATAGCAAGGGGTTGCGTTAAGCCAGGATTGCCTGGAAATGTGCCACTTGAGTTGTGCCACATTTTGAGCCACATCGGGAGGGTGCAATCCACCTCCTTTCGGCGGCCCAAATCCTAAGTCCACCTTATTCGGAATCCGGGACGGCGGCTCGTTTCCTGTGGCCGTTCACGGCCCGGCTCGAGGGTTCAGGCGGCTTGAGGGTCGGGGGCGACGGGGAGGAGCGAAGGGATGGGGCGACCGTCGAGGTCGGCCTGGTGGCAGCGGGTCAGGTAGTCCAGAACGTCGACGTTCTGTTGGCGGCAGGTCGCCACGACCGTGAGCATCTGCTCGACGAATCGGCTTCCGGCCTCGCTGTCGGTCCCACCGCTGAGCTTGCGGTAGATCACTCCGTGCCGCAGCGCCCGCTCGGCGTCGTTGTTGGTAGTGGGTCATTTGCGTTGCTCATAACCATATAGCGGGGTCCGTCGGCGCACCGGGCTTCGCGTCCAGGCGGCCGAGCCGCCCAGTTGGTGTCGGCGGTTCCGCGACCGCCGGCGGCGGGCCGCCCGCTTGCCGCCCCACTCGAACGGAGTCGGCGACCGATTCCAATGCTCGGCCGCCGCCTCGAACCAGGCAATGATCTGGCTCGGGGCGTCGGGCGTTTGCCCGTTCAACGCTCGACGCTTGAGAATGCGTTGGAGGCTTTCGGCCATGTTCAGCCACGAGCCCCCCAACGGCGTGTACAGCGGCGCGACCCCGTGGGCGAACAGCCAGCACACGAACTCCGGGGTCTTGTGCCCGGCCAGATTGTCGAGCACCAGCATTCGCAACGGCGGCAACTCCGCCAACAGGGTCGGCTTGACCGAGAGCCCCTCGCGCCATCGCTCCCACTCCAGCTGCGTCGCGGCGGGCGCGGGCGGGGGGGAGCCGGTCGCGTTCCGGTCGGGCGTCGCGGCGAGAATCGCCGACAACTCGCTCTTGAGCCAGGGATGCAACACGGCGTTGGGGCAGGTCGTCACCCCCTTGAGCCGGACCCGGCCGTCGGCGGGGTGGAAGAGCGTCATGACCTTGGCCGTGCCGTTGCGAATGTACTCATGCGGCTGACGATCAGGCTTCCCCTCGGGACGCCACGACTGACCGGGTTGGGGGATCGTTTGGAACGGCCCGGCTTGGCCGGCGCACCAGACCGAAAGCCCGAGCCCTTCACCCAGCCGATAGGCCTCCTCAATCAGATTTTTTTTTCGCCGAGGCGTCGAGGTCGGTGACGAGCGCCGGGCCGCTTTTGCGGAGGCGGACGACGGTGCCGGTCGGGCACCAGGACCGGTTGCGTTGGTGGCTGGCGCCGGCCTCGTGAAGCACCCGCCAGATGGTGAAGGTCGAGACGTTCGGTAGGCCGTCGGGAGCCGCGCGGAGGGTCTTTTTCAGTGTGGAGAGGCTCCAAGCGGCCGTGCCGTCGGCCTCCGGAGTCGGCCGTCATCGGGCCTCGCGGAGAATCCGCTCGGCCGCCTCGGGGCCGTAGACGCGCGGCTGGCCGCCGCCGTGTCGCGGGTCGAGGGCGGCCAGCCCCTCGAGGTTGAATCGGGCGACCAGATGAGAAACGGCGGTGCCGGAGCGGCGCCCAACGGCGTGAGCGGCCCGCTGGTAATCCTCGCCGCGCGCCACGGCGAGGATCATGGCCGCCCGGGCGGCCCGAACCGCGGACTCGACCTGGGATCGGCCGATTCGGGCCAGGGAGACGGCCTCCTCGGTGGTGAGCGGCCGGAGCGGATCCTTCTTGAGACGTGACATCGCGGCCTCCCTCCGATCAGAGACCTTCAAGCCATCGCTTCCTCAAGAATTATATACATGAGCAACGCAGATGACCCACTAGCAGGTCCTTCAGTGCGGCCACCACGTCCGCGGGTTCCCAGGCGATCCACCGCGCGGAGAGCTCTTCCACGG
>CALCIC010000289.1 GCA_937907405.1 uncultured Isosphaeraceae bacterium
GTCGCTGACGACCATGGGGGCTAACAACTCGGCCGCGACCGCCGCCGCGGCGACCGCGACCGCCGCGGCGGCCGGCCCGTCGTCGGCCGAACGGGCGGCCAACGCCCTGGAGCCGACGGTCGTGCTCGACGAGCACTCGAATTATCTGAACCACCTCAATCAACTCAGGAGGATCAACGCCGGCGACGACCTGACCGATCGGCCGGGCTACGGCCTGTACCTCGTCCGGATTCCGGTGACCCTTACGCCCGGGCCCAAGAACCGCCGGGGGCGCGGGGCGATCATCACGGTTTCGGCCCGGTCGCGGATGGTCAAGGACACGCTCCGCCAGACCCTCCGCAACGCCGTGATCAACGAGACGGTCGGCAGCCTCACGCAGGCCGTCTGCAACAACCAGGACAGGGACGGCGATCCCAACTCCGGCCCGGGGATGGGACCGATCGCGCTGGTGACGTACGCCGACTCCGAGGTCTACTACGGCGCCGAGAACCTCGGCTTCCTCCGCGAGGAGGCCGAGCGGCAACTGGCCCGCGAGTTCAGCGACGAGCCCTACCACCGCAGCGCCCGGGTGGCGGAATGGCTTCGCGGCGAGCTGGAGGCGTCGTACTCGCTGCTCGAACAGGCGGCCGCCGCTCCGACCGTCGCTTCCGGTCAGGCCGCCGAGCCTGTCGACCCTCTCGAACGGATCGGGGCCCTGGTGGTCCAGCGCGACTTCGACGAGGTCGTCAAGATGCGCCCGGCGGCGATCGGCGAGTCGTCGGTGATGCTGGCCGGCGGGACGCGGCCGGCGCCGGCGGGCGACCTGCCGGCGGTGCAGAGGAAGAAGGCGCTGGGGCTGTTCGGCTTCGCCCTTCAGATTCAAGCGGCGGCCCTCAACGCGCGGCTCAAGCAGGACGTCGTCGACCAGCTTCCCGAGGTCACGAGGGACGATCTTCGAAACCTCAACTTCTTCGATCCCAACGCCTCGGAACAGGCGAGTCTGCTGTTCGAGAGATACACCAACGCGAAATGGCCGCTGCGCGTCTATGCGATCGAGCCGGTCATCGCCCAGCAGAACGTGGCCGACGCCGTGGGCCGTCGCTCGGCTTCGGCCCTCGACCTGCTCGGCGGGGCGCCGTTGGGACCGTTCAAGGCGGTCGGGACGTTTTCGAGCGATCGGCGGCTGAGCGAGGACGAGGCCGCGATCCGGCTCAACCCGACGATGGTCGGCTTCGGCGCCGGCGAGAGCACGTTCGGCTGGATCTTCTACCCGAGGCTTCAGACGACGCGAACGCCCTACCGCAGCCTGGCCGCCCTCGCCTCCCGGCTCGCCCACGGAGAGCTTCCCCAAGGGGACAAGGAGCAGAGCATCGAACCCGGCCAGCGCGAATGCACCGCGCTGATCATGATGCCCAACTTCATCCCCAAGATCGAGGTCGTCACCGTCGCCAATTGGTTTCGCACCGGCGACCTGAACGAACGTCAGACCTCGGACATCGAGCGCGCCTCCGACCTCGCCGGTCGGTTCGCCGAGGTCGAGGAGACGCTCAACCGCGTTCGCGAGGCCGAGAAGGCCAGGCCCCGGGAGTTTCAGTCCGTCGACGACCGCCTCGAAATCGCCGTCGAACGTCTGAACCAGCTCAAGAACCTGACGCCGACCCAGCGCCTTCTGGTCCGCGTGCCGTTCACCGGCGAAGGCAACGACGGGCGGATCTTCTGCTCGCGAGGCGGTCAACTCCGCCCCGCGCTGCTGGCCTGGCACGGCAAGCCGCCGGAGTTGGGGAGCGAGTCGACCATCTTTCTCGAAGGTAAGAATTTCAGCGTCCACGACACCCACGTCATCGCCGGCGGCAAACCCGCCGAATCGGTGCTGGTCAGTCGCAACGTGATGCAGGTCACCATCTCGAAGGACGCGCTCGCCACCCCCACCGCCGACGGCTCGCCGCTGATGGATCTCAGCGTCGCCACCCCCAACGGGGCCTCGAACCATCTTTTGATCCGACTGCCACGTGCGTCGTCGCCGTCGCCGTCGCCGGCCGTCCAACCTGCCGCCGCGACCCCCGCGCCTCCCGAGCCCGAGTTGGTCGGTCCTCCGTGGCCTCCCCCGCCGCCGTCGCCCGACCCCAGCGTCGTCCGCGCCGCCAAGGACGGAGCGGCGGGGGGGGAGAAGGAACGGAAATAACGGGCGCTCACCACGACGGCGACCGTCCCGCCAGCGCGTCGTTGATCCCGGAGTCGACGGCATCGGGATCGGCGGACGGTCCCATCCGACGCCGGACCTCGGCGACGATCGCGCCGGCGTTGCCGCCCAACCCCGCCGCGAAGTCGCGGCCGAAGCAATGGTCGAATCGCGCGATCTCGACCAACCGAGCCGCCTCGCCGTAGGCGCGCCGGTAGACCATCCGCCCGCCGTCGTCCGTCGGCTCGAACATGACTCCCTCCCCATCGTCCCCATGACGTGTGCGGATCAGAACTGCGCACAAACGTACATTGAGAAATGGAGGTTGGCAAGCCGGAAGTCCAACGACCAAGGCGGCCGAGACCGTCGCTTAGACGATCCGGCCGCCTTCCGGTTTTGGGGATCGCAACCGAGGATCGGCGGTCAGCGAGCCCGACGGCGGCGGTAGGCCGCGCCCGCCAGGCCGAGGCCGCCGGCGATCATCATGCTGACCACGCTGGCGGGCTCGGGGACGGGCCTGACCTCGAAGTCGTAGGTCGTGGCGTCCTGGCCGTTGAACCCGATCTGGATGTAATCCACCGCACCGGTGAAATCACCGGTCCAGCCGGAGCCGTAGAAAGGAGTGAAGCTGTCGATGGAGAAGCCCGAGAGCGCGCCCTGCCAGGCCGACAGCGAGTGGGTGTAACTCGGAGGGAGGGGCGCCACGGCCGAGAGGCCGCCGGTCGACCACAACTGGCTGTTCGCCGTGATGTTCGAGGTGGTCCAGGTGTTGGTGGGGACGGACGACGGATACCCGTTGTACGCCGCTTCGTAGATGAGGTAGCCGGACGTCGCGCCGTTGGTGACATGCAGCGCGAATGCCGGCGCCAACCAGGCGGCGACGGTGCTCGTGCTGCTTCGGAACCACTCGTAGCTGAGCGTGTTCAGGTTCGAGAGGAGTCCGAGAGGCGTGGGGGGCGCATAGGTGGTGTCGCCCTCGTACTGCTGGAGGCCGTTGTCAACTCCATTCATCCAGAGCGAGCCGTTGCCGCCGTGGGCGTCGGGAATGTTGGAGTTGATCCCGACCGTTGCGCCAGGTCCCACGTAGTCGTAACTCCAGTTCGCAGTGCCGGTCGGTCCCACGCTGGTTACGGCGTCGCCGAACGGCCCCGGGTTGTTGGAATACACGTCCACCGTTCCAGCCTGGATCGCCGCGCCAAGACCCAGAACCAAGAGGGCGACCCAGGTCGCCGTACGTCCGGTCATCACCAAAGTCCGCATCATTCTCATTCTCCCAAGTCAGTCATCTTCGATCGAAGTCCGCCGACCCACGAAACGGCCGTGGCCGATTCTCGTTGAGTGGAGGTGCGTCGTGCCTCAAGGGCCGAACAGTAAACGAGGCCCAGCCAGGGATCGTGATGGCTTGCGGAAAAAAAACAACCATGCGTTTATATGATTTGGCGTCTCGCGTTGTGATAAAGCACCGACGTCTCGCGGACGCGACGCTTCCCGCGACCGTGTTGATCACGCGCATCACGACGGGGGTAAGCCTCCTATAAGTGGATGGACGGTCAGGCGGCGAGGGGGGGCGTCCCACTCCTCTTGTTCGTGCTCGAGGTTTCGTGGCTCGGGCGTCCCGCCC
>CALCIC010000290.1 GCA_937907405.1 uncultured Isosphaeraceae bacterium
GTCTCTGTCATTGTTCTGCCGCCTCATGCTGACCGGCGATTTCCGCCAGCAGCCAGTCGCGCTGGGGACCGTCGCCGATGATCGCCAGCCACCAGTCGGCGCGGGCCGAGGCGACTTGCTCGGCGGCCGACAGCAGGTCGGAGAGTCCCTTCTGGGCGTCGATCCGACCCACCGTCGCCGCCAGGAACGCGTGGTCGGGAACGCCGATCCGGGCGCGCGGGACGGGCTCGGCGGCGTCGAACGGCGCGGGATCGATCCCATTGGGTATGACGGTCAGCCGATCGGGGTCAAGGCCGCCGACCTCGCGGCTGAACCGCGCCACCCCCTCCGAGACGCAGACCGAGCCGCAGGCCATCCGGTTGGTGAGACGGTCGAGCCTGAGATGCCAGCGCTTCTCGCGCTCGGCGACGCGGAGGCCGCCGACGATCCAGGGGCTACCGGCCCACGGCCCGGCCAGCCGCGCCGCCAGGTTGGCGTGGAACATGAAGCTCTGAACCAACGCCGGACGACGGCGGCGCAACATCCGGGCGAGCCGGACGACTCCCTGGAACGGCCGTCGGCGATCGAGCCCCAGGCACTCGCAGGGGATTCCGGCCCTTCGGATCGGGTCGGCCAGCGCGCCCTCGCCGCTCAGACCGATCACCACCGGCGCCCATCGCCGACGGTCCAGCCGCACTGCAAGGTTCATGAGCGCCCGCTCGGCGCCGCCGACGTCCAGGTCGGTGATCGCCAGGGCGATCGGCACGGGGAATGAGGGCCGCGGCCTAAGTTGGGCCGACTCCAGGCGTCGGGTCAGGCTTTGCACGCTATACTCGACATCGTATCGAACCGCTCGCTTCCTCGATCGAACCTGGAATAGAACGTCTTCAGAGCAAAAAGGGCGCGCGTGCCGTGCTGACTTCGGAATTCGACTTCACGCTCCCCGACGAATTGATCGCCCAGCACCCCGTCAAACCCCGAGACGCATCGCGGTTGATGGTGGTCGACCGGCGAGCCGGGACGATCGCCCATCGCCATTTTGACGAACTTCCCGAGATTCTCGATAGTCGCGACCTCCTGGTGCGGAACAATTCGCAGGTGCTCCCCGCGCGATTGATCGGTCGGCGGGCGGCCACCCGGGGCAAATGGGAGGGACTGTTCCTCGACGAGCGACCGGACGGAAGCTGGGAAATCCTGGCCAGGACCCGAGGGCGTCCGGCTGCGGGGGAGACGGTGGTCGTCGGCGAAGGGTTGCGCCTGGTCCTTGAATCCCGCGAGGCCGACGGCCGCTGGATCGTCCGGCCGAGCCTCCAGGGCGAGCCTGAAACGGGGACGCCGGCGGTGCTCCATCGCCACGGCCGGCCTCCCCTGCCCCCTTACATCCGCGGCGGCGTCGCCGAGGCCGACGACGAGGCGACCTATCAGACCGTCTACGCCCGTCGACCGGGCTCCGTGGCGGCGCCGACGGCGGGCCTGCACTTCACCGACGCCGTGTTCGCCCGGCTCAAGGCGCGCGGCGTCCGGACGCTGGACGTCACCTTGCACGTCGGCGTGGGGACGTTCCGGCCGATCGAGGCGGAGACGCTCGACGCCCACGTCATGCACGCCGAATGGGCCGAACTCGACGCCGAATCCGCCGCCGCTCTCCAGGACCAGCACCACCGCGGCGGCCGAATCGTCGCCGTGGGCACGACCTCGGCCCGAACGCTCGAAACCGCGGCGGCCTCGGGCGTCTTCGAACCGTTCCAGGGACGCACGGAATTATTCATTCGCCCAGGCCATGCATTTCATGCCGTCGACGTCCTCCTGACCAACTTCCACCTGCCGAAGAGCAGCCTTCTGGTCCTCGTCAGCAGCCTCGGGGGCCTCGACCTGATCCGCCGGGCGTACGCCGAGGCCGTCCTCCAACGGTATCGCTTCTACAGCTACGGCGACGCCATGCTCATCATCGCCTGACGCTTTCCCCCCCTCCCCTGGCAATCAGGGTGGGTTGGCGCCGGCGGGCAGAATCAGGCGCTGGCCCACTCGGGGACGGCCGTCGACTTGCAGCAGTTCGCGATTCAGCTCGGCGATCTCATAGGCGCGGGAATCGTCGCCAAAGCAGGCGACGGCGATTTTGCGGATCGTGTCGCCAGGGCCGACGACGTGGATCGCGACGCCCCCTTCGACGGCCCGAGCGGCACCGGCCGACCTGGACAGGCTCGCTGGTTGAACCTGGGGGTCGGATCGCGGGGCCGGGTTGGCGCTGGCCGTGATCCGCTCCAGGGTCGGCAGCGCCGCCGGAACGGTCGCGGGTGGATGCGCGCCGAGCATCTTCCGGTCGAGGTCGCCCGTCGGGGGGATCACGATCTGCTTTCCCGCCGCCAGAGCGCCCGGCCAGGCGACTGCGGTTCGGTTGGCCCACCATAGGGCCCTCGCAAACCGAGGCGAGCCGTAATAGGTCTTGGCGAGGCTCTCAAACGTTTCGCCGTCGCGCACCGTAAGTCGTCGATCGGCGGCCTTCGCCGCCGCGGCGGCCGAGTCCACGTGAAAGCCGGCCGCCGCGACGGCGGGATCGGCCTTGGGCTTCGGCGGCGTCGCCAGGCTCGCCGCGCCGGGCGCGAGCCTCCCCGCGCTCATCGCCCCGAGTTGGGAGCCGACGTCAAGCAAGACCGGCTCAGCGGTCGATGCGGTCGCGGCGGGTTGTTCAACCACCAAGGGAACGATCTCGGAGCCGGAGGCGACGGCGACGTTGCGACGACCGCCTACCTTGCCGAGCAAGCGGCCCAGCGCGGGCCTCCGGGACGGAGCCGATGGAGCGGATCGGGGTTGATCGGCGGGGACTTCCTCGCGGACGGATTCGCCCACTTCCTCGCGCGAGTAGATGAAGTGGATCCCGCCGTCGACCTTCTCAACGAGATTCGCCATCTTCAGCACCGCGTCGAGCAGCTCCTGAATCGTCACCTTCTCGAAGTCGGCGATGATCGTCCCCTGGACCCGGGGCGAGATCGCCAGACTCAGCCCGGTGCGTCGGCTGACGACCTCGAACAGCCGGCGCACGTCCACCTGATTGGTGTGCAACGTGATCCGCCCGTCCACCTGATCGAATTCGATCTGGGGGACGTCGTCCCGGATCGTCGTTGAAACCGGCGTCGGCGCGGGCGCATCGGCCTGGGGCTGAGCGCGAGCCGATCCACCGACACCGGGAGCATCGAGGAGCCCCAGTCCCAGCACGAACGCGCTCGTCCCTGCGATTCGAGTCCAGTTCACGGGATTGGATCCTCTCCTGAACGCCGTACCGAATCGTCCGATCTCCCTCTTCAACAGATTTCGGCGACGAACAGGCCGAACTTAAGGATTGCGCGCAAATCGCCGATCGTCGCGACTTTGCGGACGACGGAATCAGCGCGCCGCGGTCAAAACGGAAAGGGTCGATTTGACGACCCGGAATTCGAACCTAGTGTTCTCAGTCGAATGTTCGTGAAGCGCAACGCCTGGGGAGTCCAGACAATGCAACGGCCGTTCCATCGCGCCTCGAAGAGGAAGGGGTTCTCGCTCTTCCAACTGGTCGTCGTGACCGTGAGCGTCGGCGTCGTCGCGGCGGCCGGCATGCCCCGGTTCGTCAGGTCGGTCGAGAAAGCGAGGGCCGCCGAGGCGTTCAGCTATCTGGAAACCGTCCGCGCGGCCCAGGAGCGCCGGCTCTCGCAAACGGGGGCCTACGCCGGCAGCGTCGCCGATCTCGACGTGCCGCGCGCGGCCCTGAAATACTTCCGCGTCGGCGCCGTCGAGGCCGGAACGACCGGAACGCTTGCAAGTTCCTG
>CALCIC010000291.1 GCA_937907405.1 uncultured Isosphaeraceae bacterium
TCGAGCCGGCTTTCGACTTCATCGCCCACCAGTTCTACGAGATCCCGATGCTGGGCCGTATTCGCCGGCCTTCTCAACTCGTCCTGACGCGTTGGCATTTGTCGATCTGGGCGGCGATGGGGGCGACCGGCCTGATGCTGAGCCCATGGCTCGGGAGGCATGCGCGGATCGCCCTGTTGATATTCTGGATCGGCTACGCGATTCGGGCGACGGCCTGGATCTGCGGCGGGAACGTACCGCTGGTGCCGGGAGACAGCAGCCATTACCTTGAAGTCGCCACGTCGGTCTATCGCGGCGAAGGGGCGGTCAAGCACTACGTCGAGAGCTTCTTCAACGACTACCCGCGAATCCGGCTGAACCAGGGGGTGCTCGACGACTGGGCGACGCCGCTGGACGCCTACGTGCGGGCCGCGACGTTCCGGATGGCCGGCGTCGAGCCCGGCGAAGCACTCGACGCGACCGTGGCCGCCGCCAAGGGATGCAGCTTCGTCCTCAACCTGCTGGCCCTGCCGGCGCTCTACGGGTTCGCCCGAAGGCGGATCGGGCCGACGGTGGGCTTGGCGTCGATGGCGGTGCTGGCCGTGCTGCCGGTCCATGCGATCTACGCCGGCTTCATCCTCCGCGAGAACCTCGTCGCGCTGACTTCGATACTGGCCGTCTGGATGATCGCCGAGGTCTGGAACAGCAACGGTCGGGGCGCCTCGGCCGCCTGGGCGGCATCGGCCGGGGTCTGCGGCGGGCTGGCGATCCTGGCGCGCAACACCGGGCTGGCGCTTCTGGCCGCGTCGGGGCTCAACGCGCTGTTCCACCTCCGCCGTCGCCCCCTCCTGTTGATCCTTTGGGTCGGGGTCGTCGTCCTCATGATCCTTCCCTGGGCCCTCGTCACCTGGCGCGAATACGGCCGGCCGTTCTACGCATATACGAACCTGTTCGAGTACAACTTCTCGTGGACGGTCCACCACTACGCCCAGGGGAACACACGGCCCTCTCAGTTCTATACGTGGGCGAACGCCCCCGAAATTGCGCGGACCAAGGTCAAATCGCTGATCATCATCGGCGTCTATTCGACGATGATCGTCGGCCTGCCTCTTGCGGCCGGCTACCTCTACCGCCTGCGCAAGGGTGGTCGCGACGTTGCGGGGCGAGACGTGGACGTCCTGTCGGCGACGATCTTCGTGGTCTTCGCGGCGGCCACGCTCAAGAGCGTCGCCGACGTCACCCAGGTGGCGCAGCTCGGCCGTTACTACCTGCCTGCTTATGCGATCATGATCCCGACGGCCGTCGCGGGTGTGATCCAATGGGTGGAGAGACTTCGGATCGACCGGCGGGCGTTCGGCTGGTTGGCGGCGTCGTACGTCGCCCTGGTGTGGGCCGACCCGACGTGGGCCTACGACGCGTCGTGGTTCTCCAGGCCCTACCAGTTGCATTGGCCCGCGCTACGCGAGGCCGGCGACTGGATCAAGGAACATCCCGACCGCGTGCCCCCCGACGCCCGAGTCATGACCTGGTTCCCCTGGGAGGTCCGTGTCGCCAGCGATCGGACCACCGTCCTGATGCCCCGCAACTACAGCGCGAGCCGGATCGACGAGGTCGTCCGCCAGTACAATGTAACGCACATCCTCTGGGGGTCGTTCGAGCCGCCCGAGCACGTCGATCCCGAGACCTGGGGGCCGTATCTGGAGCAGACTCGGAACGCGCTCGGCCTGACCACGGATCGAGAGCTGCATCGATCGCCCCGCGAACTGATGTATCCCGTCCGGCTCTATCGACTTCGTTAGGAACCCTTCTCGATGCGCTGGTCGATTTTGGTCCTGGTCGCGATGCTGTGCTTCGACGTCTGGTATCGCGCGCACACGTTCGCGCCGACGGTCGTCGAGGCGACCGGCGTGAACCTGTGGCCGGCGACCGTCGGGCCGTCGGAGCCGCTCGACTGTGACGAGGCGATCTATGCGCACATGGGCCGCCGGCTGCTCGCGGGCGACGTCATGTATCGCGACCTGACCGAGAACAAGCCGCCTCTGGGCTACTGGTTGTACGCCACGCCGATCGCCCTCTTCGGCTACAACGAACTGGCCGTCCGCCTGTTCCCGATCCCCTACGTGCTGGGGACGATCGCGCTCTTGTGGTGGATCGGCCTGAAGCTTTCGGGACCGTCGGCCGGCTGCGCGGCCGCCGGGCTTTACGCGATGTTGAGCACCGACCCGTACCTGTACGGCAACGGATCGAATCTCGAACATCAGATGAATTTCTTCTCCGTCGCCTCGCTCGCCCTGTTCCTCTCGGGCTGGACCAGGGAGAAGCTCTGGCCGACGGCCCTGGCCGGGGTCTGCGTGGGCGCGGCGACGCTGGTCAAGCAAGTGGCCGTCTTGCCGCTGATCGTCTACGGAGCGGCGCTGGTCGTCCGACCTTCGAAAAGTCGGACGAAAGCGCTTGCGGCACTGTCGGTCGGGTTCGGAACGACGCTCGCGCTGGCGGCGGTGGTCCTGATCGCGCAAGGAGCGGGCGTTTCGGCTTATGACGACATCTTTCGATTCGGCCGGGCGATGGCGACCGATACGCTGCCCGAGCCGGGCGCGCCCTCGGCCTGGGTCCGCTGGTTGACCGGCAACGCCGACCCGACGGGCAAGCTTCCGTGGCCGTTCGGGACCACGAACTACCTCGTCTGGTGGGCGGGGGGGACCTGGCCGCTCTGGCTGGCGGCGGCGCCTTGCGCGGCCCATCTGGCGTTCGGCCCGAACGGGTCGGCGGAGCGCAAACTGGCCGCCGCCTGGACGGCCGCGGCCGGCGTTCAGGTCGTCCTGCCGGGGCTTTACTGGGCTCACTATTACCTGCTGCCGACGCCCGGTATCGCGGTGGCCGTCGCGGTCACCCTGGCCGATTGCGTCGCCGGGGTTCGCGCGCGGTTCCGGCTCGCGGACCTCGCGGGAGTGGTCGTCGTGATCGCGGCGATCCTGGGGACGGCGTTCCTCCAGGTTCGCGATTACCTGCTCTGCCCGCCGCAAGAGCTGACGATTCGCTACAAGGGGGGATCCCAATGGGTGTTCCTGCGGATGCTGGGGCTTGAACTCGCCCGAAGCGCGAAGCTCTGGGAGCATCCGACGCTCTACGTCTGGGGCTGGCAGAGCCCCCTGCACTTCTACGGCAAGCTCGACGGCGCCAGCCGGCACCTGTTCGTCGACAATCTGCTCCGCGATCAGGCCGAACGCGACCACCCGCTGATCAAACCCCGCGTCGAGGAGATCCTCCGCGACCTTCGCGACCGCCCCCCGGCCCTGATCTTCGCCGGCTACCCCCCCTTCCCCGCGCTTCGCGCCTTCCTGTTCGAGAACTACCTGCCGACCAACCTGCCCGGCACGGTCTTCGAGAAGTCGCTCCCATCGACGTCGATTCAGGCTCAGAATGGAATGGGATTATGGGTCGAGAAGTCGAAGTATCGGGCGTTCGAACACGCTCTCGCGGCTCAGAGCGGCTCATCCACGAACTGACGGCCGGCGCGTTCGAGCCCCTGCGCGGCGATGGCTCGCTCATAGCCGTCGCGCAGGTCGCTCATGATCGCGTTCCAGCTTTGGGACTCGGCATGGGCCCGAGCGGCGCGCGCCAGGTCGGCCCGGCGGGCCGGATCGTCGATCAGTTGAAGGAGGGCCTCGGCGAACGTCTCGGGGGACGATCCGGGCTCGACGAGGAGGCCGGTCGCGCCGTCCTGGACGACGTCGCCGACGCCCCCGGCGCGTACCGCGACGACCGGCATTCCCGAGGCCATCGCCTCCAGTACGACGTTGCCGAACGTCTCGGTCAGGCTGGTGAAGGCGAAGACGTCGCCGACCGCGTAATGATCGGCGAGGTCGTCGCCGAACCGGTATCCGACGAACTTCGCCGACGCGCCCAAACGCGCGTGCAGGTCGGCGCGCGAGGGGCCGTCGCCCACCAGCAAGAGCCGGACGTCGGGCCGCCGGGCGACGACGACCGTCAGGGCCCTCGCTAAATAGTCGACGTTCTTCTCCGGGGCGATTCGACTCACGTAAGCGACCACGGGATCGTCCGGCCCCCAGCCGAACGCGGTTCGCAACGCGGAGCGTCGAGGGCGGTCGGGGCGGAAGAACGAGGAGTCGACCCCGCGCGGCCAGAGGGCCAGACGATCGAAGCCGAGCCGCTCCAACTGGGCGATCGTGGATCGCGACGGCGCGTAGGTCGCGCGCGTCCGGTTGTGGAACCATCGCAGGTAGCGCCAGATCAGGCTTCTGGTCCAGCCGACTCCGTAATGGTCGCTGTACTGGTCGAAATTGGTGTGGAAGCTGGAGACGATCGGGACTTGACGGCGCAGCGAGTGGCGGAGCACGCTCAGGCCCAGGAACGCCTCGGTGGCGATGTGGACCACGTCGGGGCGGAAGGCGTCGATCGCGCGGTGGACGCGGCCGAACGGGGGCAGCGGCAGGTGAAGCTCTCGGTAGAACGGGAGATTGACCGCCCTGACCCGGCAGACGTTGGGGCGGTCGGTCGGGTCGCCGTAGTCGGGATAGATCAACTGCACGACGTCGCCGCGCTCGGTCAAGCAGCGGTCCAATTCACCGAGCGTGCGCGAGACGCCGTTGACCTGAGGCGCGAAGGTTTCCGTGATCAGGCTCACGCGCATGTTCGGTCCCGGAAGGGAGAAGCCGAACACCTTCTCCCCCCGGGAGAAGGTGCCGCGCAGCGGCGGATGAGGGTCGCGGGATTTCGGGATGGCCACTGAACACATCATTCGCGGGCCGAAGGCCGAGGCGAATCCGACGACCCTCATCCGGCCTTCGGCCACCTTCTCCCGAAGGGAGAAAGGAATTCCTCATCCCCCGCCGCGCGCTTGCGGGACTACGTGCCAAGGCGGTCACATGTTGGCGATCACGGCGGAAGCGAACTCGCTGCACTTGACCTTCGTGGCGCCTTCCATGAGGCGGGCGAAGTCGTAGGTCACTTGCTTCTTGGCGATGGCGCCGTCCATCCCCTTGATGATCAGGTCGGCGGCCTCGGTCCAGCCGAGGTAGCGGAGCATCATCTCGCCCGAGAGCACGACCGAGCCGGGATTGACCTGGTCCAGATCGGCGTACTTGGGGGCGGTCCCGTGGGTGGCTTCGAAGACGGCGTGGCCCGTGACGTAGTTGATGTTCCCCCCCGGGGCGATGCCGATGCCGCCGACCTGCGCGGCGAGGGCGTCGGAGAGGTAGTCGCCGTTGAGGTTCGACGTGGCGATCACGTCGAAGTCGGTCGGCCGGGTGAGAATCTGCTGCAACGTGATGTCGGCGATGGCGTCCTTGACGAGGACCTTGCCCGCGTCGAGAGCCTGCTTCTGCTCGGCGTTGGCGGCCTCTTCGCCCTTGGCGGCCTTGGTCCGCTCCCACTGGTCCCAGGTGTAGGTCTTGTCGCCGAATTCGCGCTCGGCCAGGGCGTAGCCCCAGTTCCGGAACGCGCCTTCGGTGAATTTCATGATGTTGCCCTTGTGGACGATCGTCACGCTCTTGCGGCCGTTCTTGACCGCGTATTCGATCGCCGATCGGACGAGCCGCTCGGTCCCCTCGCTGGAGATCGGCTTGACGCCGACGCCGGCCGTCTCGGGGAACCGAATCTTCTTGAAGGCGGCGGGGAAGTTGTCCTTGATGAAGCCGATTAGCTTCCTGGCGTCGTCACCGCCGGCCTCGAATTCGATCCCGGCGTAGACGTCCTCGGTGTTCTCGCGGAAGATCACCATGTCGACCTTCTCGGGATGCTTCACCGGCGAGGGCACGCCCTTGAACCAGCGCACCGGGCGGAGGCAGACGTAGAGGTCGAGAAGCTGCCGCAGGGCGACGTTGAGCGACCGGATGCCGCCGCCGATCGGCGTGGTCAGCGGCCCCTTGATGCCGACCAGGTAATGGCGGAAGGCCTCCACGGTCTCGTCGGGCAGCCAGTTGTTGAAGAGCTTGTGGGCTTTTCCGCCGGCGTAGACCTCCATCCACTTGATCTGCTTCTTGCCGCCGTAGGCCTTCTCGACCGCGGCGTCGAACACGCGGACGCTGGCCCGCCAGATGTCGGGGCCGGTGCCGTCCCCTTCGATGAACGGGATGATCGGGAAGTTGGGGACGGTCAGCTTGCCGTCCTTGATCGTGATCGTCTCACCACCCGCCGGAGCCTCGGCTTTCGGGCTCGCCATGAAATTCTCTCCTGGTTGTGTCCTGGTGGAATCCGACGCATCGACCGCGCGGGGCGAGGAGCGTCTGATCTGATCGTCAAGCGAAGCGCGAAATCGGAGGCGACGCGCCCGCCCTGGCTCCGGGATGCACGCGGCGAATCCGGAAAACCCAATACCGGTCGAATCGGGTTCGTCCGGTCGAATGATGATGGCACATTCCCCGCGACTCGGCAAGCGCCAGACGAAAGGCCCCGCGCCCAGGCTGGGCGCTTGCCGCCCCGCCGCGGTCCTGGGAAACTAGGGATTCGACGGCCGGAGGCCGCGGCCGGTTTCGATGCGCCGTCGCTTCATTCCCTCCTCCAGATTGAGAGACACCGTTGAAGATCAATCAAGTCAAGCGCGCGCTCAAGGCGGGGAAGCCGCAGCTCGGCTCCTGGCTGTCCCTTGCCAGCGTCGCCGCCGCCCGCTACATGGCGCGCGCGGGGTTTCCCTGGCTGACCGTGGACATGGAGCACTCGCACGCCGACATCCATACCGCCGCGATGATGTTCGCCGCGATCGCCGATTCCGGCTGCGTCCCGGTGGCCCGCGTCCCCGCCGGCAAGCACGAGTGGATCAAGATGGCGCTCGACTGCGGCGCGATGGGGATCGTCGCGCCGATGGTCATGGACGCCGACGAGGCCCGCGCCATCGTCGCCGCCACCAAGTACCCCCCCGAGGGCAATCGATCGGTCGGCGGCGGTCTGCACGCGCTCAACTTCGACGCGACGGCAGACGAATACTACAGCAAGGCGAACGACGAGATCCTCGTGATCATCCAGGCCGAGCACATCGACACCTTCGACCGGCTCGACGAGATCTATTCGGTCCCCGGACTCGACGCCGTCTTCATCGGTCCCAACGACCTGCGATACAGCATGCGGTCGGCCGACGGCGAGTTCCCCTCGAAAGAGCGGTTGGAGGCCGCGCTCACCAAAATCCGCGAGGCCGCCAGGCGGAACAACCTCCCCAGCGGCATCCATACGCCGAACGTCGAAGCCGCGCTGCAACGCGCCAGCGAGGGCTTCCAGTTCATCGCCGTCGGGAGCGAACTCAAGCTGATGCTCGACGGCGCGGCGCGCGCCATGAGCCTCATCAATCCCAAGGGCGACGCCGAGGACCTGGCCAAGTATTGATTCGAGTGAAGGCCGCGCGATCGGATCAGGCCTCGACCAGGGCCTTGATCCGGTCGAGCCCGCGCCGGGAGACTTCGAGCGGGTCCCGCTCCCAAAGTTCCTTGTTGAACAACTCCAGCGACAGAGGCCCGCGGTAGCCGATCGTCCGCAGGTTGGCGATCACGCGCCGCAGGTCGGCGGCGCCTTCCCCGACCATGACGCGGTCGTGATCGGTCTGGGTCAAGGGATCGGGCGTCGCGGGGACGTCGTTGATGTGGAAGTTCGCCATCCGGTGGGCCGGCACCTTCAGGAGGTCGTCGACCGAGCCGCCCCCCCGGATCATGTGGAAGACGTCGGCGACGATCGTCGCCTTGGGGTTCCGCGCCGCCTGGGCGATCGCCCAGGCGTCCGCCACGCTGTTGACGCCGTCGACGAAGCCGAGGAACTCCATCGACGGCATGACTCCGGCCTGCTCGCCGAGGGCCAGCAGCTCGATGAATCGCGGCGCGATCCGCTCCAGATCGACGGCCTCCTGGGGAGGGCTGGCCACAATGTAGGGGCTGCCGAGCGCGGCGGCCTGGTCCATCCGCCGCCGGCATTCGTCGAGAGCCTTGGTGTGTTCATCGCCCTCGGTCGTCGCCCAGCCATGCAGCGCGATGACGCTTACGACCTTGAGCCCGGCGTCGGTGATCGCCTTGTCGAGCTCGGTCAGCGTCCCCCCTTTCGCCAGATACGCGTCGATCTCGTCGTTCCAGGGCTCGATCGCGTGATAACCCGCCGCGCCGGCGACCCGGACTTTTTCCAGCAGCGGCGTGGGCTGAATCGTGCTCGTGTTCAGACAATAGACGAATTCCGCCATCGCGATCGCTCCACTAGGCTTATTGGCTTTCTTCGATCCGTTGCTTGTAGGCGGGCGTGTGATCGGCGACGTAAACCATGCCCGCGTCGTCGGCGCAGTGCAGGCCCGAGTCGATGTAGAGGACGTCGCCGGTGGTCTTGCGACCGGCCGGAGACGACAGATAAACAACCGCCGCGCCGACGTCGTCGGGCGTGATCAGGTTCTTGAGCCCCTCGGGGAAGTCGGGACGGCCGTAGCGGACCTGGATCTTCCGCTCGTTGGGGGTGTCGACCCACCCCGGGGCGACCATGTTGCAGGAGATTCCCTCCCCCATGCATTCGACGGCGACCTGCCGCGTCAGTCCGAGCAGGCCCGCCTTGCTGACGACGTACGGAAACAGCCCCGGCAGCGGCTCCGTGGCGCGCGTCGAGCCGATGTTGACGATCGTTCCCTTCCGCTTCCGCAACAACGGCAGCGCGGTCTTGATCCCCAGCCAGGCGCGGCGCAGGTTGACGTCCAAGGTCTGGTCCCACAACGCCTCGTCGGTCGTCTCGATCGTCCCCCGGCTGCTGATCCCGGCGTTGTTGACCAGGACGTCGAGCGCGCCGTGGGCGCGGGAGACCTCGGCGACCGCCGCGGCCCAACTGGCGGCCTTGGTCACGTCGAGGACGACCGCCGACGCCGCGAGCCCCTTCCCTTTCAACTCGTCGGCCGACTGATGGACGAGGCCTTGCTGGACGTCGGCCAGCCAGACGGCGTAGCCCGCCTCTCCCAGCGCGCGCGCGATCCCCAGTCCGATGCCCCCCGCCGAGCCCGTGACGAGGGCGACGCGCCGAGTCTCGTTTTCGGCCATGAGTCGTTCGCTTCCTGGATGAAATTAAAGAGAACGCACGAGCGACGAGCGCCGGCTCGCGCTCGCGGGTTCGGACGAACCGAACCCGTGCCGCCCCATTCGAGATCAGGATCATCGGATTCAGGAGGTTGGGCGGGACTGATTTCGGTCCTCAGCCCCGGAACTTCGTCTTGGGGGCGGCGTCGAGGATGCCGTGGATCGTGTGCATGATGTTGTAGGCGGTCAGCTCGCAGAGCAGGTGGGTGACTTCCTCATGAAGGTTGGGGTCGAGCTGGGGCTCGACCTTCTTCATGAGTTCGGCGACGCGGGCCTCCTGGTCTTTCAGCTCTTTCTTGTCGATCTTGCCGTCGGCCATGGCGTCCATGAACGCGGTCAGTTTCTCGGCGTACTGGTGGACCAGGGGCGCATCGCTCGAATCGTCGAGCCAGGGGGTGCGGACGCCCGGCTTCTCTCCCCCCTTGTCCTTGTGGTCGTGGTCATTATGCTTCGACATGAGTGCTCCCTTGGTCATTCCTCGATCAGTTTACGGATCGCGGCCATTCGCTCCTGAATCTTGGCCCGCGCTTCGGGATGGCTCAATCGTTCCTTCCAGTCTTCTGGAAGGAACGACATCGACGTGCATTCGAGCACGGCGGCCAACTCTTGCTTCTCCTTCTCAAGCCCCTGGGCCGACGGGACGAAGTCGTCGATGGCCCGGGCGACGTCCTCGCCGGCGACTTCGTCCCGCTTCCGGGTCAGCGCCAGCCGCTTGGCCGAGAGGACGATGCTCTCGATGTCGGCCCCGCTGTAACCCCGCTTCGACAGCCCTTCGGGCAGGACCGCCGGGTCGAGCTTGAACTTGTTCTTCCTGGCCATCACCTTGAACATGAAATTGACTTCCGCGTCGTCGCGCGGGCTGAACAGCGGCAGGTGGACCTCGGCCCTCCCCTGCCGCTTGAGGTCGATCGGCAGCAGGTCGGGACGGCTCGTGAGCAGCATCCAGATCAGCATGCCGCGATAGCGGGTGTCCCCCATCTGGCTGGCGATCATCGAGAAGACGCGGCTCGACGTGCCCGAGTCGCCGCTCCCCTCGCGGGTGCCGAGCGCCGCGTCGGCCTCGTCGATGACGATCACCACCGGGCCCATCGCGCGGAGGACGGTGAGAAGCTGTTCGAGGTTGCCCTCGGTCTCGCCCACGTACTTCGACCGGAAGTTGCGGAGCTTGACGCAGGGGACGCCGACCGAGCCGGCGAAGCACTCGGCCAGGTAGGTCTTGCCGGTGCCGACCGGGCCGCAGATCAGGTAACCCATCGGCGAGGCGTCGAGCCGGCCACGTTCCAGCAGCGCCGCGTCGTCGACCAACCGCTGCTTGACGCCGTCGTTGCCGACGAAGTCGTCGAGCGTCTGGATCGGCTCGACGAACTCGACCAGACCACGCGCTTGACGCTCGATCAGTCCCTTCTTGAGCTTCTTGAGGCTCTCGGAGTCGAGCTTGATATGCGACCGCTCGGCCAACGCCAGGAGCCGTTCGAGGCTCACCAGGTTAAGGCCGCTGGTGAGGTCGGCGAGCTGGTCCGGGGTGAAGTTGGTCAGGTTCCCGAGCTTGCCGTCGCGGCCGTCGAACCAGGTCGCGAACCCGCGACGGTCGGCGGCGGTAGGCATGGGGACGTTCAGCGTGGCGACGTGAGGGCTTCCCACGAGTCGCTCGTTGACCTCGCTGAGTTGGTCGGCGAGCAGGCAGAAGGCGATGTTGTTGCGCTTGATGTACGGGTTCTGCGCCCACGACAGCAGGCGGACGAGGCGCGCTCCCAGGGGGCCGGTGAGCTGCCCCAGGTCGCCCGCCGGGGTGAGGTATTGCGCGTGATCGAAGATCACGGCGATGCTCAGCCGCTTGGCGGGGTCTTCTTCCATCAGGTTGCGCTGAATGAGCTGCTCCAGCAGCGCGAGGATGGCGTCGGGGTCGCGCGGCCAGGCCTTGGGCTCGCCGATCCGCTCGGAAAGCAAGGCGACCATCTTGCGGAGCCGTTCGCCGCTGGCGCCGGCGAAGACGCGGAGGCCGTGGCTGAGGTCGTGGCGGACCACGACGTCCCAGGCGCCGAAGAGCTGGGTCGCCAGGAACTCGGCGAGGCTGCCGTAGACGGCCGGCTCCTTGTCGGACTGGCGGACCAGGTCGTGGACGTTGCCGTGGAAGACGAACAGGCAGCTCGTCCCGGCGTAGAACTGCTCGGCGAACCCCCGCGCCCAGTCGGGGAACCAGGCGGGGACCGACGCCGCCGCCTCGCCGCTGAGCAAGGTTCGCACGGCTGGTTCATTGGCGACTTGATCGGTGCTCACAATGGATCGCTCCCGGGCGGCGCCCACGAGGCGGCCTCGCATCAAACGACGTCCGACGCACGCTCGAATCGATCAAATCAGGGGAGTTCGGGGAGCGGTTCAAGCCGCTTGGTCGCCGGTCCGAGTTGCTTGCTCGCGGGGCCGGCGTCGACGGTCTCGGGGGTGGCCAGTCCTTGCTCCTTTTCGAAGTCCTTGAGCGCGTCCTCGGCGAGATTCTGCTCGATCGCCATCTCGCGCTTGATGTCCTCGACTCCTTCCCCCGAGAGATCGGCCGCGACGCGGACCCGGCCTCGGTTGCGGTCGATCTGGTCCTGGATGATCGATTCGGCCTGGCCGAAATCGGTGGTGACGTTGAAGTTGAACTGGGTGGCCATCTGCGACAACTCCGCCTCGGCCCGGCTCATCTTCAGGTCGGCGTCGTACTTGGTGATCTTGTGCTTGACGTCCTCAAGCTTCTCGACCGCGTGCTTGATCTTCAGCAAATTGTTCTGATACGCCTGCTCGTGGACGGCGAGTTGCTTCTCGTTCTCGGCCATGTCCTCCTTGGCGCGCTTCAGGTCGAGCGCAAACTTGGCCGCCCCCTCGCGGTCGCCGGCGTTCAAGAACGCCTTGACCTTGGCCTGAAGCGTGGCGACGACCTTCGCCTGATTGTCCACCTGCCGCTGCACCCGCTCCACCAGCGCCCGATATTGCGCCAGCCCCTCGCGGCCTTCCTTGAGCTGCTCGACCGATCGATCGTACTCAAGCTGCATCTCGGCGATCGGGTCGTAACCGCGAATCGCGTTGGCGAGCTTGTTGAATTGCGCGGCGACGGCGTTCCAGAGTTTCCCAAGAATCATGATGTCACCCGTTTCGTGGCCTGGTTCGTCCGCTTCGGTTGAAAGTATGGTAGTCGACGCTCAATTTGATTTCCACGAATCCGCCTCGAACCGGCGCTGAAAACCGGATTTCGGCGGTCTCGCCTCACCAACTCGACTCACTCGAGTCGGTCGACCACGAGGACGACGACGAATCGGAACCCCCGTCTCCAGGCGACGTCGCCGCGCCCTGGCCGCTCGCGAGGAAACCCGGGTCGCCGGCCGATCCCGATTCCGAAACAGCCCGGCCGAACATCGTCGCAGCGGCTCCTGTCGCGACTCCCATGCCGAAACCGTTCAATCCGGCGGCGCTGCGTCGCTGGTCGGCCTGAATCTGCATCTGGCGGATGTGAGCTTGCTGGACCGCCTGATTGTGCGCCTGCCGCACCTGCTGTACTGCGGCGCCGGCCGTCCGGATCGCCTGCTCGTAATTCTGAGAATGGTAGAGCTGTTGAGCCTGGTTCAGGAGCGACTCCGCGCCGGAGGTGTTCAGCGTGACGCCCATCGAGAAGTAGGTGCGGGCCTGGCGGATCGTCCGGGCGCCGTCGGCGATCTCGGCCTCGGCCTGGCGGGCCAGCCGAACATCCTCCCGGGCGAGTTGCTCGGACTGTTCCAGGTCGGCCTGCGCGCCGCGGACCTGGTCGAGCAGCCGGGGCCACTCGTTGCCGACCCGGGTGCTCTCGTCGCCGACCCGGTTCAAGACCTCCTCGGCGATCCGATAGCGCTGATTGGCGGCCGTCCGGTCCTCGCTGTGACCGGCCAGAAACGCCTGCACCCGCGTCGCGTTGTGCCGCGCCTGGTCGTATTCGGAAGTCAAAACCTCGTAAATCTTGAGGTCGGCCTCGGCCTGCGACTGCGCGATCGCGTACTCCTCGACCGCCTTGCCCAGGGCCTGGCGGATCGCCGGCCAGTCGGGTTTGCGCTCGGCCGACTCCCGATCGACGTTCCGCCCGGCCTCGTCGGCGGCCTTGAGGCTTTCGCGGGCCTGGGCGCCGACGACGTGGTCGTACTGCGAGAAGAACCGCTCCGCCCTGCGCTGGCGGTCTTTCAGGTCGGCGGCGGCCTTCCTTGAATCGTCCCGGAGGGTTTTCAGGCCGGTGAGCCGCTCGCCGACCGCGTTCATCAGCCGGAAAACGGCGTTTTGCTCCTGGCCGAGTCGGCCGAGCAGCCTCGCCCCCAAGAGGTACTTCTGGGACGAGCCGTCGGTGGCCTGGGCGGCCTCTTGAGCCTTGACGTCGAAGGTGTCCAAAAGCCCCCGGGCCTGCGCCAAGTTGCCGGCGACGACTTGCCACGACGCGGGAGCGAAGTCGCGGTTCAGCTCTTGCTCGAACGCCTCGTACTGAGGCACGGACTCGCGCAGCCGCCGCGTCTCGCGCTCCCGTTCGGGCTGCTCCCGGACGCAGTAGGACTTGGCCTGTTGTACGGCGTCGAGCGTCGCTCGGGCCTCCTTTTCCAGCGCGCGGCCGGCCTCCAGTCGGGTTGCGGCCGCGTCGGGGTCGCCGGCCTCAAGCGCTTTCTGAAGCTCGGCGAGTTCCTGCTCGGATCGGGCGATCAGGTGGTCGGGATCGCCCCCTTCCTCGTCCAGTCTCAGGCCGCCTCGACGCTGCTCGGCCACGTCGGCTCGAAGCTTCTCAAGCGCGGCCTGGACCTGCTTGCCGCCTGCGAGCCGCCCCACGATGTTCTCGGCCCGCTCGCCCAGGTTGGTCGCGGCGGTCAGGGCCTCGGCGAGCACCCCCTTCGCGCCCAGGGGGTCGGGCGCGAGCATTCGGCCGGCCGCCTTCTCGAGCGCGTCGGGCCGGTCGACTTCCGGCTGGCAGGGGGCCGGCGGCAGGCCGGCCTCCCCGACGTTCTTGACCTTGGCGACCGCCCCCGTTCGGCGGTCGACGACTTCCTCGGCGGCTTTTCGCGCCACCTCGTGCGCGTTGTTAAGCTGGTCCATCGCCACGCCGCAGGCCTTCGCGCCGGCCTCGACTTCTTCGAAGACCTTGGAATCCGAAATCAACCGATCGGCTTCCTCGAGCTTCGTGCCGGCCTTCCTCTGCGCCTTGTCGACGACGTCCATCACATCGAGCCAGCGATCCCAGAGCTTGGCGAGATCGCCCTGTACCTTCTCGAAGTGGTTGAGGGTCTCGCCGATCATCGGCTCCTGGAAGTCCGGATCGTCGGTCGGCAGCGACTTGAGGCGAGCCTTAAGCGCGTCGAGCCGGTCCATCATGGCGACGGCCTTCGAGCGGTAGTCCTTGAACTTGGAATTGAAGCTGCCGCGCGCCCGCCGCTTCGCCAGCCACACCAGCCCGCCGATCAGCAGCGCGAGCGCCCCAAACGATCCGAGGATCGACCACGCGACGTCTCGATTGGCCGTCGAAGCCGGCGGCGGCGCGGGCACGGCCGTCGAGGCTGCCGACCTGCGGTCTATGGTGGTGGTCGTCGCGGCCGGCGCCGCTGTCTTCTCTACGGTCGCGACGGCCTGGGTCTGGGCGTCGCCGTGCGCGGCCAGGTAGTTGTTGGTGGAGGTCAAGAGCGCGTTCAGCGCCCCCGGGTAGTCGTTGGCGCGGGCGAGCGGGATGAAGGCGCGCTGGACGATCTCGGCGTCGATCGTCGATCCCCTGAGTCCGAATCGGTCGCGGAGCAACGTGCCGGGATGAACGGCGACCTGGCGGTTGTCGAGCGCCGCGACGACGACGACCGAGCGCTCGGGGTCGAGCTTCAAATCCTTGGTTTCCGCCTCGGCCCGCCATGCGTCGTACAGTCGGTCGAGGTAGTCGCGGGTCGCGTTCGGCCCCGCGCCGCTCGACTTGACCACGACCACGAAGTACGACTGCGGCGACTGACGTTCGAGATCCTTGATCGTCTTCGCCACCGACTCATAGTGGTTGGGGACGTCCTTCACGTAGACCCGATCGCCGGTGTAGGCCGGGAGCGGCGTCGCCTCCTGGGCGCTGGCCGCCCCCTGGATCGCGACGATCGCGATCGGCGCCGCCGCGAGCGTTATCAATCGGATCACCCGAGCAATCGCGGTCATGACGCGGACCCACCACGAAGGAAGAGTACGGGAAGCCGCCGGACCAGGAACCCGGCCGCGCCTTCCCCAAAACGACGGCGCGCGACGCAGCCATCAGAATAGCTTCGCCGGGACTCAGGTTCAACCGGCCGTTCCAGGATCAAGCCAGGGCGCGGAGGGGCCTTCCGGCGCGGATTCCGCGATCGACTCTCACGCGCGAGATTTCGCGTAACCGGACACGAGCACGGCGGGATTCCAGCGGGCGCCGAAGTCGCCGATGCTGGCGTCGTCGGCCACGTCGGCGGCGTCCGGGTCGACGCGGAAGCTTTGGAAAATGCTATCGACGCCGGGGATCGGCGAAGAGATCGGCGGGACGAGGATGTTCCAGGTGTTCGTCACGTTCTCCCAGAAACCGAGGTACGTGGCGTACACCCCGGTCTGGGACTTCACTTCTTATCTGATTCCGAGGGCGGCTCCTTGCCCTTCTCCTCGGCGGGCGGCTTGAAATTGGGATCCCACACCGCCCGCCGTGCATCGCCAGCCGCAGCCAGCGTGAGGGCTAGGAACCACCCGCCGTCGGCGGCAGGCCGCACGACGACTTCGAACTTGACGCTCTCGGTGATACCCACCCCAGTTCGGTAGGAAGGGGAAGGGAGGTCGGGGTTGGATCCGGGCGGGTGCGTCGGCAAGTCGTCGGGCCAGCCCGCCATCTGCTTCCGCATATGCTCGTCCGGTTCGACGCCCATCGCGCGCATAAGCCGGCGCAACTCCGCGACCGCGTCTCGGTACGGGACGCTCTTGGGCAGCGGCAGCAGGTCGACGTCGACGACGACGGCGGTCTTGGTCCTAACGTCGACCTGGGTATTGATAAATGCTGACTTCACGGAAAGCGACATCTTGTTGCCATTCGGTAGATCAACCGTGATCAACGAAGGCTCGGCGATTTGGAAGAACCGGGGGCGCTTTCCAGCGAGGATGTGGCCGGGGACGGTGGTCCCCGTGATACCTTTGGCCGGCCCGAGCAGCCGAACCGTCACCTGACGAGGCGGTGAAGATTTATCTGCCGGGTCTTCTGGCGGTGCGTCATTCACTGTCGCGAATCCCATCCACCCCAAGATCAGGGCCGCAGCGCCGGAGACTGCAGTTGCTCTCGTGGTCATCATTTGTAACCTCCGCTGAGCAGCTTCTTGATGATAATCGTCTGG
>CALCIC010000292.1 GCA_937907405.1 uncultured Isosphaeraceae bacterium
CGACGCGCGGCGCGATTCCTCGGCCAGCTCGGCGGCCTCGGCCTCGGCCTGGTCCAACTCGGCCCGGCGCTGATGATAAGCCTCGCAGCGAATGCTCTTGTCCTTGATCTGCTTCGTCAGCGCGCCGAGTTCGGTCACGTAGCGGTCGATGACCAGGGTCTTCGACCGCTCCTTGAAGAGCTTGTCGGCCTCGGCCTGAAGCGCTTCGAGAACCTTTTTCGGGTTGGTCGCGCCGGCCGCTCCGCCGCTGTACATCGCCGATTTGACGCTGGGGTCGCCGAGCGACTTCTCGCCGGCCGCAAGCTCGTCCAGGCCGAACGCGAAAATCGAGCGGAAGAGAGTCGACGAGGCGTGGCCGAGCAGGCCGTTGAAGCCCTCTTCGTCCAGATTCGACTCGACGCCGTCGATCTGGACCGAGACGGTCTTCTTCCGCCCCTTGCGGCGGTTCAGCTCGACGACCGATCCTGAATCCAGGACGAGCGTCGCCGAGCCTTCGGGCTTGTTCTTCTCGCCGAACATGTAAGGCGTGCGCTCGGCGAACCCGAACAGCAGCTCGCGGACGAACTCCAAAAGCGTCGTCTTGCCCGCCTCGTTGGGGCCGACGATCATTTGCACGCCTTCGCCTTCCAGCGGCGCGGCGAGGTCGCGGAAGTGGCCGTACGACTTGATCCGCAGGCTTTGAAGTCTCATACCACATGCTCCGTCAGGCGGCTGAGCAGGTCGTCCTCGGCGGCTCGCAGCCACGCGGCGATCCGCCCGGGATCGGCGAAATCGATCTCGTCGTTGAGCAACTCGACTCCCACCTTGGCCGAGAGCGATTTGACCTCGTCGCCCAGCTTCAGCAGCGCCGACTCGTCCCCCTGGATCGCGTCGAAGTCGCGGAGCAGATCGCCCAGCAAATCCTGGCCTTGCCTGAGCTGGTCGCGGTCGATCGTCGGTCGGGTGTCGAACTTGACCTTTTCGACCCACAGGTCGTCGCTGATTTCGCCGGGGAGCGTCCGCAGTCCGTTGACGGTCTCGACCCGCCGCGTCTCGTCGACCAGTCGCTGATGAGCCCGGCATCGCCCCCGGACTTCCAGCCGGACGGCGGTCAGGCGGCCGTCGACCTCGTCGGCGATCGCCTTGAGGCGGTCTCTCGCCCTGTCGTGCAGGTCGTCGATCCCGTCGTCGGGCTCCAGCGCGATCGTCTCGCGGCGCCACCGCAGGACGTCGGTCGACCGGAACTGCGTGGACGTGATTTCCTGACGCTCGACCGTCGCCACCACGCAGCCCTTCTCCCCCTGCTCGCGGATGTGCCGCCCCTGGGTGTTGCCCGCGTAAACGACGCGCGGGCCGTCGTCGTTGAGCACGGCGTACTGGTGGATGTGGCCGAGCGCCCAGTAGTCGTATCCCTTGTTCACCAGCTCGTTCACGCTGCAAGGCGCGTACGAGTCGTGGTCGAGGTTGCCGGTGGCGTTGGTGTGCAACAGGCCGATGTTGAGCAGGTCGGCGATCGGTTTGGGATATCGCGGAACCAGGTTCTCGCGCAGCTCGCGCTTGGGGAAGCTCATGCCGTGGACGGCCACGCCCAGGTCCTCCCGGATCACGGTCTCCGGGTCGCGGTGGCTCAAAAGTTTGAGGTTGTCGGGCCAGGGGACGCGGTAACTCATCTCATCGTTTGAGTCGTGGTTGCCCCGAATCACGTAAACGGCGACGCCGTTCCGCTTGAGGGTCTGGATCTGCTTGACGACGAACAGCGCCGTATTGAAGTCGCGCCAGTCGTTGTCGAACAGGTCGCCCGCGACGACCAGGAACGACGCCTGTTCCTCGATGCAGATCGTCACCAGGTTCTCGAGCGCCGCCCGGGTGGCCAGGCGGACCCGCTCGACCGGCGCGCCCTCGTAGTGCGCAAGCCCGCGCAACGGGCTGTCGATATGCAAGTCGGCGGCATGGACGAACTTCATGGCGGGAGGCGCCCCCGGGTCGGGAATCCGTTGCGGCTGGTCAACCGTATTGTACTTCTGTTCTCCGTCCAGGGAAAACCGGCGTGGTGCGGTACGACGGGGGGCGGGCGTTGAAATCGGCAGGACCGGCGTCTTCGCGATTACGAAGATGCCAGCCCGACGCGCAACATCAAAACCTCCGCGTCGGGCAGGTGTTCGAGGGCGTAAGTGACGGTCGAGGCGTTCGGGCCGTCAGGGCGCCGGGTCGCGAAGAGGCTCATGCCTGCGATAGAGTTCAAGCCGAGCCTTGGCCTTGTTCTGGTCGTCGAGGGTCTTTGCCAGGGCGAGGGCCTTGGTCTGCCATTCGACGGCCTCGTCGAATCGGTCACTCTCGGCGAATGCGGCGGCGAGGGCCTGGAGGGCGTGGAGGTTCTCGCCGTGGACCAGGCTGCAGGCGCGATCAGCCAGTTCGATGGCGCGCGGGCCGTCGCGAAGCGATTCGTCGGGGCAGGCGGCGAGCAGCCGCGCGCGGTGGATCGCGGCGACGGCGTTTTCGGGGTCGAGCTCAAGCGCCTTGTCGAGATCGGCGCCGGCCGCGTCGTATCGCCCCCGGACGATCCCGAGGGCGCCCCGGGCGGCGAAGGCGTCGGCGTATGCGGGGTCGAGTTCGATCGCCTTGTCGTAGTCGACGACCGCCTTGTCGGCGTCCCCCTGCTGGGCCAGCGCCCGACCGCGTCCGTAGCAGGCGCAGGCGTTCCTGGGTTCCAGTTCGATCGCCTTGTCGTAGTCGGCGACCGCCTTGTCGTACTCGGCGAGTTCGAACCAGGTCGTGCCGCGTCCGAGGAACGCCTGGGCGAACTTCGGGTCGATCCGGACGGCCTCGTCATAGTCGTCGACGGCCTGGAGGAACCGTCCGAGCGCGAAATACGCCGAGCCCCGCGCCTGGTAGGCGTCGGCGAGTTCGGAGTTGAGTCGAAGGGCCCGGTTGAAGTCGTCGACGGCGCGGTTGTAATCCTGCTTCGCGCGCCAGGCGTCGCCTCGACTGAGGTACGGCAAGGCGCGGGCGGGGTCGATCCGGATCGCCTCGTCGTAATCCACGATCGCCGCGTCGAAGTCTCCCTTGGCGGATTTCGCCTGCGCCCGGGCGAATCGAGAGAGCGCGTCGTCGGGCTCAAGGGCGACGGCCTTGTCGTAGTCGGCGACCGCCTTGTCGAATTCGCCCCGCGCGGCGAGCACCCGGCCCCGCCCGAAGTAGGCCGGCGCCAGACGGTCGTCGATCTTGATCGCGGCGTCGTAGTCTTCAAGGGCCTTGTCGAAGTCGAGGACCGCCGCATGCGAGGTCGCGCGGTCGTAATAGGCGAGA
>CALCIC010000293.1 GCA_937907405.1 uncultured Isosphaeraceae bacterium
CGCAAGCCCAGGCCCAGCCGCGACCCGCGTTCGGCTTCGCGGGCTGAGCCCGATGATCCGCGCGTTCCGCCCGCTCGAATCAGGCGGCGCGGTAGTCGCTGAGCTGCGACGGGTAGGCGTGCTCGTTGAGGAACATCCGCATCGAGCCGACGACGTACCGTTGTTCTTCCTCGGTCAACTCGGGATAGATCGGCAGGGCGATCGTCTCGCGGGCGGCCGCCTCGGTGTTGGGGAAGTCGCCGTGCTTGTAGCCGAGCGTCGCGAAGCAGACCTGAAGGTGCAGGGGGATCGGGTAGTAGATCTCGGTGCCGATCTTCCGACCGGCCAGGAACTCGCGGAGGTCGTCGCGGATCGGGCCGGGGACGCGGACGACGAACTGGTTGTAGACGTGGAAATTGCCCGGCCGCTCGACGGGGAGCATGGCCAGCTCGTCAAGCCCGTGCGAGGCGAACAGGCTGCGGTAGCGGTCGGCGACCATCCGGCGGGCGGTCGTCCAGTCGTCGAGGTGGCGGAGCTTGACCCGGAGCACGGCCGCTTGCAAGGCGTCCAGCCGCGAGTTCAGGCCGACCTCGTGGTGATGGTACTTCGGCTCCATGCCGTGGACCCGCAGCCGGGCCATGCGGTGGGCCAGGACCGGGTCGTCGGTGCTGATCATGCCGCCGTCGCCGAACCCGCCGAGGTTCTTCGACGGATAAAAGCTGAACGCCGCCGCCGTCCCCAGCGTCCCGGCGCGGGCCCCCTGGTACGACGCGCCGATCGCCTGCGCGGCGTCTTCCAGGACCATCAGGCCGTGCCGCTCGGCGATCGCGTTGATCGGCGCCATGTCGGCGGTCTGGCCGTAGAGGTGGACCGGGATGATCGCCCTGGTCCGGGGGGTGATCGCCGCCTCGATCCGGGCCGGGTCGATGTTGTAGGTGTCGGGCTCGATGTCGACGAAGACGGGCCGGGCGCCGGTCCGCCAGATCGAACCGCCGGTGGCGAAGAACGTGTAAGGCGTCGTCACCACCTCGTCGCCGGGGCCCAGGTCGACGGCCATCAAGGGCAGCAGCAGGGCGTCGGTGCCCGAGGCGCAGCCGATGGAATGGGCCGCCCCCACGTATTCGCTGATCTCGGCTTCCAGGCTGCTGACCTCGGGGCCCATCACGAACCCCTGGGTTTCCAGCACCTGCCGGACGACCGGCTCGATCTCGTCGCGGATCGTCTGGTACTGGGCGCGAAGATTCAGGGCCGGCACGCTGACCGGTTCATAAGGAACGGACATGATCAGTCACTCCTTCGACGCTCTAGGCAATCGTGCCCTGGGGCACGCGCGTGCGAAATGCACTCGAGGTAGCGTCTCCCTCCTTGGAGTAGATCGGCCGCACGCTTCTATGCCTTCTCTGAATTTCTGTCAATGGCGATCGAGGGCTCACCATGCGTGCCAGGATCGATCGCGTCATTGCGACCGTTCAATCTCGTCGATCCGGACCTCGACCAGTTGATCGAGCAAGGGATGCGGTCCCAAAGGCGCGGCCAGCCGGAACTCGACGCCCGGATGGGCCGACGCCAGCGCGTCGCGGGCCGCCGTCAAGTCGCGGAGCAGATGAACCCCCGCCGACAGGAAATACGGGATCATCAAAACCCGCCGCGCCCCCCGGCTCACGCACCGATCCCCCCCGGCGGGAACGTCGGGCTCGGCCAGCTCCAAAAAGCAAGCCTCGACGATCGCATGCCGACCCCCGGCCGACAGTCGAGCCGCCATCGCGCGCAGGTCGTCGTTCGCCGCTTCGCGACGGCTGCCGTGGGCGATCAACAGGACGGCGGTCGAAAGGTCAAGTACGTCCGTCACGCTCGCCTCGCTCACATTCGGTTGGTTCAGAGGCTGTCTCATAAGCACATGTGTTGGGATGGCGACGCCGGGCCTCGACCGTTCGCCCTGTGGAGTGCGGGAGCTTGCTCCCGCGCGTAATGCGTGTTGGAAGCGGCGGCAAGCCGCCGCACTCCACGACCCGTGGGACCGACGGCTTCTATTGCAAGACATGCTCGTCTCGGACTCAAATCATTCTTGTAGGCGAGCCGAACGTAAACCGCTCTAGATTTTCATCTCATCAACCCAGCGTCGCCCTTCCCTTTGCAAGACGGATTCTCAGTGCGGGTGCAGGTCTCATGGGTTTTTTGGAGGGCCGCCGTCCGGCTCGACTTTCGAGAGGTCTTTCTCAAGCGCTTCCATCTCGGACTGCAACGCCTTGAGCTGACCCCTCATCCTGGTCATTCGGAGTTTGCTGGGAGTCGGTACGCGAGGCTTCCGTTCGGTCTCCTTCATCGTAGCAGGATCGGCCGGCGCCTTGACGATCCGGATGGAGTCGTCGTCGGTCTCGGTTTCGAGGTATTCGATGAAGCCCTGGTCGTCCTTTGTGGACGTCGAGGCCGCTCGCGCCAGGGCCCCGTTGACGACCGCCCGCAGATTCCTCAGCAGTTCCGCGATCTGTTCGTGCGCCTCCGGCGTGTGCCTGATGATGAGAGATACACTCAGGAAAAAGGGGGTGATGGAGCCGGTCGGAGGGGCCCCCGCGCGCGCCGTTCCTGTCTTGAGGCCGTCGTTTTGGTCGACGCCCCGTCCATCGGCGTCAAGCGCCCTCCAGGTCCCGGGCGCGACAGTCGTCATGATTAATCTCATGATCGGGTCGAAGGGCTTGTCGCCGAGCGGCTGACCCAGATCGTCCTTCGGAACTCCGAGGAGGTCCCCCACGTAATAGGTCATGGGGAAGGTCTTCGGGCCCTCCGGCTCGGCCACGTAGGTCTTGCCCTCTACGACGATCTTATCCCGTTCACCGGCGGCTTGCTGGTACGCCTGCGCGACGCCGACGGCGACGACGCCACCCACCGGCAGCGCCAACGACAGCACGACCAGGGCCTTCTTGAGATTCATCATCCTGACGACTCCGTTCACGAGGGAGAGCAGCGAGGCCGAGGCGACGCCCGCCTCGGGCCAATGAGTGTGAGAGCTTGCCACGAGCCGCATCGTTTGATGGATCAGCCGAAGCGGCGGGTCGATCGAGGTCGACGACGACAGCAGGACTTCGAGCGGGGCGACGGACGGCGCGATTCCCCGGATCGAAAGTCGGCGGTGAAGGAGCGCCCGAGCCCGCGCCAGGCGGCTGCGGACGGTCCCCACGGGGCATCCCAGGCGCTCGGCGGCGCGCTCGTGGGTGAGCCCTTCAAGGTAGCAGCAGACGACCGGCCGACGGAGGCGCTCGGGGAGTCGGTCCAGTTCCTCGTGAAGCGCCAGCGCGTTCGCGTCCCCTTCGGAATCGGCCGGGGCCGCTGCTTCAAGCCCGTCGGTCGTCTCGATCCGGTTCAGGCGGATCCGGTTCGCCCGGGCGCGGGCGGCCACGCGGTAGGCGACCGTCGACATCCAGGGGCCGAGCGAATCGCCGAGGCGCAATCGCGGCGGCTTGCGGACCAGCACGAGGAACGTCGCCTGGAACGCGTCCTCGACGTCGCGCGGATCGTGAAGCAGCTTGCGGCCGACGTTCAGGACCAGCCGGCCGTACCGCGTCATGATCGCTTCGAACGCCAACTCGTCCCGACGCCTCGCGAACGCGTCGAGCAGCTCGCGGTCCGATGCCGCCGACAGCGTCCCCGACTCGAACAGCCTCGTAAACCGCCGCAGCGCGACGCCCTGGAATCCTCGTCTCATCGCGTTCGAAGCCCTCCTCGTGACGGATCACCGAAGAGTCTATACGCGAAGGCCCGATTCCAATCGCGCGAAATCGGGATCATCAGCGGAATACCAGCCCGACGCGCGAGCGAGGGGACCGCCCGGGGAGGTTCGCGGCGTTCGTCGGGCTCGTAATTTGGAGGGCGTCGGCAGTGGAGAGAGGCATCCGGAAGGCAGACGCGCGGGCGACGATCGTCGGTCGGGTCGGTTCGATACGGCGATATCCGATCAAGTCAATGCTCGGCGTGGGGGGCCCGTCAGCGTGATCTGACATCTTGAGCCAGAAACCTGTCCGATCGTCCTCGCCCGAAAAAGCGAGGCTTCGGACGAATTCGCTGGCGTCACGATTCCGGACATGGCACATTGTGGATGGCGTCAATCATAGTCGATTGGAGCCCATATCGCCGGAGTAGGACATGCGAGAATCGTTGCAGCAGTATGTCAAGCGAGTCCAGGAGCTTGCGGAGCACGTCCGAGGAAACGAGCAGGCGACGAAGCAGAGCCTCGTCGGGCCGCTGCTTACGCTGCTCGGCTACGACCTGACCGACCCGCGCGAATGCGTGCCCGAGTACCGTGTCGATTTCGGTCTGAACCGATCCGTGAAGCCGATCGATTGGGCGTTCTTCCAGGCCGCTCGGCCGATCTTCTTCGTCGAGGCCAAGGAGGTCGGCAAGCGGCTCGGCAGCTATGACGAGCAACTCGCCGACTACTTCGCCAAGGCGCCCGAGGCCAGGCTGGGAATCCTGACGAACGGGGTCCAGTGGCGGTTCTTCACGGACGTGGTCAACCCGAACATCATGGATAAGGAACCGTTCGTCAAATGGG
>CALCIC010000294.1 GCA_937907405.1 uncultured Isosphaeraceae bacterium
TCCCCATCGTGACCATCTCGGGGCCGGCCTGGACGATCTTCTCGACCTCGTTGCGAATCTTCCGCAAATCGACGTCCAGATTCCGCAGGACGTTGGCGGCGACGCCGCTCCCCTCCTTGATCAGCCCCAACAACACATGTTCCGTTCCGACGTACTCGTGGTTGAAACGCTGAGCCTCTTGGTTGCCCAGCTGCATCACCTTGCGAGCGCGGTCGGTGAAGCGTTCATACATACGGTCTACTCCGATCCGACGTTCCTAAGCGGCGCCGAGCCGACCCCGGGCGAGTCTCCCTAAACGACTCTCATTGTACACGCGAATGCCGTCGTTGGTTCAATGCGGGTCCCAAATCCGGAGCGATTTTTACGATTACGCCGGAGAAACCCTCCGTGTTTGCGACGGTCGCCGGGACGCCCGCATCCGACCTCCATTGGAACGAAAACCAATCGACCCCTGACGCCGACTCCTCCATTAGACTACGCGTCCGCCGCGCGAACGGGCGACCGGCCGTCTCAAGTCGTGCGATTGGACCCGTTCTCAACGATTCCCGTCAAGAACGATCAAGCCGAGCGAGCGCCGTTTCAACCTCCCAGCGCCACTTCGCTCCGCCCTCTTGCTCAAGACACTGACGGTAGGCTCGACGCGCCGGCCCGAACTGCTGCGTCCGGACCAGGATCGTCCCTAATTGCATGAGTGCGTCGGCGTCGGTGTCGTCGAGCGTCAAAATCCGCTCGATCCGAACCCGCGCGTCGGTCCAGCGTCCCTGGAGATACGCCTCGACCGCCTCATGATACAATCGGTCGATCTCGCGGCGGTGACGGTCGGGGTGGCAAAGCCATACCCACCAAACCGTGTACGCAAAACTTACCGACCACGTCAATGCCGCGGACGCGAACAGGAAGTCGGCCCAACCCGAGCCGAACGCCTCGGTCCAGACCCATCGCGCCACGATAGCCAGATTAAGCGTCGTCGCGAACAACGCCGCCAGCAGCACCCCCAGAACCTCCTGACCCATCCAGATCTGGGCCAGGCCAGGCCAGAAACACAGCAAGCCGATCCACGAACGTCTGGGCACGGTCGACTCCTCCCCGACGCCTTCTTTGGAAAGTCCACGAATCAGGATCAACAGGATTCTAGGTGCTCCGAGCCGGGGAATCAAGAATCACATGCCCTCATCCGTGGCTGCATTGATCAAGTCGTCCTCGAAGCCGGCGTCGGCGAGGCGTAGGTCGACGACGACCGGCGGCCGAAGGCGCGTGGTCTGGTGATCGGACGGGGCGCGGCCGCGGCATCATGCAAAGCAAGAGAAGCCAGAAGGGAGGCGGGGAGACGCGAGGGAGAGGAAGACTGGAGGGCGATCAGCGGAGGAAACGATCTCGAAGAGTCTGCCCGATCTGCTTGAGGCGCTGCTTGTCGGATCCGTTGAGCAGCTCGTCGACCGCCGCCCCGGAATCGGGGTTTTGCGAGCTGACGGTGACGGTGAGGTCGTCCACGGTCCCGCTCAATCGGAGGGTGCTTAGGCCCTCAATGTCGATCTCCAGGTCGGCGAGCAGTCGACGAGCGCGATCGGGAACGCGGTCGCCGAGCCGGTCGAGGCCCATTCGGTAATCCAGTCGGCCGTCGAAATCGGTCCATCCGGTGATCAAGACGGGGGTCTTGGCCATGTGCAAGGCAAGTCGGTTCGTGGTCACTCGGCTGCCGCCGACCGAGAAATCCGAGTTCAGCGACGCGACCCGGCTCTTCAGAGGGATCGTGATCGTCCGCTCGACCTCTGCAAGTAGGTCGGTCCCTTCGAGTTCGATCGGATCGATCGCGATCCGGCCGTGCCCGACCAGGGTTTCGCGGAGTCGGTCGCAGTCGTCCCCCTCGCCGCGGAGGTACATCTCCATCTTCATGACGCCGCTGACGCTGGGGGACGCCCCGGCCAGCACCGGCACAAGATACCGCAAGATCGCCAGGCCGCCGTCGATTTCCACCCCGTCGGCGCGGACCTGTCCCTCAAAGCTCGGCCGTCCGGGCGCGCGATCGAGCGAGCCGGTCAATTCGAACGTCCCCCGGTTCACGGACCCGTTCAGGGCCGCCTCGACGTTCTTGCCGTCCTCCCAGAGCCCCTGACCCTCCACCCGTTCAAGCGTCACGCGGCTGTGGGTGGGCTCGTCCACGATCTCGACCCGCGCGTCGTGGAGCTGAATCCGAAGGTTGCTCGGTCCGGGCGACTCGGCGGCGGTCGATGACGAAGCGGGGCGTGACGATCGCACCAGGTCGGCCAGTTCGAGCGAGCCGTCGGCGCGTCGAAGCACGCGCAGGTTCGCCCGCTCGACGTCCAGGTTCGACACGTCGACCCGGCCGAAAACCAACCTCGAGAGGCTCAGATCGAGATGGACCTTGGCGGCCTCCAACCAGGGATCGACGAGCCCGCCAGGCGCGCCGATCCTGAGATTCACCAGATCGACGCCGCCGCCGAGGCAGATCGACAGCGATTCAAGCCCCACCGATCGGCCGCTGGCGCGCTCGAGGGCCGAGGCCAGGTGGACGCGGGCCCAGTCGGTGGGCGCGATCATGACGATCAAGCACCAGGCGACGACCGGAACCGAGAGGATCCCGATCGGAACCAGCATGAGCCTGCGAAAGCGGCGGCATTTCATCGAAATCCCTCCCGAACGCGAGTGCGCCCGGCCTTGTTCCGGCCATCGCGGCCGGCGCGTCGAAACGATCGGCAGGCGTCGCCCTCGCCGATCCGCCGCGAACCATAAGCGAATCGCCCCGGCGCCGCAAGGACACTTTGGATTCAGCCGCCGTCGAGGGACCACTTTTTCAGGGCCGGTCAGATCGGGGCCGACCAAACCGTCGGAGGGTCGTCGACGAGGGCGTCCTGATCGGCGAGGCTCGTCTCGGCGAGCCGGTAGCATCGGCCCCCCGAGAGCGGCGGCGAAAAGACGTGCAGACTGACGAGGTCGGTCCCCTCGGATTCCAGATTGGCCATCTGGTGAATGTCGCGGAGACGCGAGACGATCACCGCGCCGGCGTCGACCCGCTGCGATCGCGACGGCGCGAGCTTGCCGCAGGCGGTCGCCATGAAGCCGATCTCAGTCGCCGCCCCCTCGACCACGAGTACGGCGCACGTCGAGCCGCCGTGGTCGTGGATCGGACTCCCCTGCCCCGGCCGCCAGCACAGGACCAATACTTCATAATGGTCGCGCGCATGAATCCGCGTCCGCTGATAACTCTGCTCGTCGAACCGAACGCAGTTCCAGAGCGCGTGGCGGTCGATTCGGAGACTCCGGAGACCGTCGCGAAGCCGGTCCTCGGGGATCGGCCCGGCGAGACGATCCCATGCGTTCAGAAGCGCGTGCAAGCCAGGCCGTCCCGCCGGGAGCGTCGCCGCGGGGCGGATCAATCGTTCGAACTCGACGTCGTCGCAACCCAGAGGGCGCGGCGGAACCCGGCCCCCGCGCGAAAACCGAGGGGGGGCCCCGCTCGCCGCATGACCGGCCTGAAAGCTGTGCCGCGTGTTCACGCCGTCGGCCCTCCTTGGCTCGGGCGATCCGGCGGAGAGAAAAGCCGACGTCCGGTATCGCCGGCCCACCTTATGTCCCGTCCCGAGGACCGTCAAGCCGAAAGACCCGAGGACGCCGATCTCCCTCGGAATCGGCGCCGGAGCCGTGCCCAACTCATTGAAAAGCCGTCCCCGAAGCCTTGAAATGGAGCCCGGGTGAACGACGCGGCGCATCGTCGCGTTTCACCCCTCACTCATCGATCGGCCGAGGGCGACTCCCGGGAGGGTATTCTCGTGCTTGCATCAGCGCGCTCTAATCAATTGTCGGTCCTGGTTCTAGCAGTCGGCCTGGCTCTCGGGGGAGGCTGGACGCGGGCGGACGACTTGCCGGTGGTGACGGACGTGGAATTCCAACCGCTGAGCGCCCAGGTCCGCCGGGTCGCTCAGACGCTCGACCAACTCGGGCAGCCGCTCTCGGCCGAATCCAAGGCGAAGATCGAAAGCGCGATCGAAGCGGCGAACGCGTCCGACGCCGTAAAGGTGTTTCAACAGATCCTCGATCCACTCTGCCTGATCGGCGTCGAAATCAACGCCGAGAGCCGGGTCAAGGCCGCGCCCGGACCGGCGGCCGCGACGCTTCATCAGCACGGCTGGAGCGTGTTCCTGGTCAAGGTCCATAACGAGGCCGGCGTCACGGCCGAACTCGTCGCCGAAAGCCCCAACGCTCGGCCGGTCTACAAGCAGTCGACCAACCGCGCGGAGCCCAAACCGTCGATCAGCAAGGGGGACCTCGTTCAGCGGTGGTGCGACGTCGCGATGTACCGCGACCGTCCGCTCGTCCGGACCCTCTCCGGGCTGGCGCTCGAATACCGGGTGATCCAGATCTACAGTCGCGACGCCGGCAGGCGTGAGGCGCAGATCCGGTTCGACGTCGGCCAGGGGACGCAAGACCTGGGGTTCCGCAGCGACGTCGACGTCCTGTTCACGTCCGAACCCTCGGTGCCGGTGACGCTCGACGTCCGGGACGAGGACGATCATCCCACGACGGCCTCGTTCATCATTCGCGACCGCCTGGGACGCGTCTATCCCGCGCCCAGCAAGCGGCTGGCGCCCGACTTCTTCTTCCATCCCCAGATCTATCGACGGACGGGCGAAACCGTGTCGCTGCCCGCCGGAGTGTACCGGGTCGAGTTTACCAGAGGCCCCGAATACAAGGTCCAGGCTCGGACGATCACCGTGCCTCGCGCGCCGTCGCATCAGGAGACGTTCCGCCTTGAGCGCTGGATCGACATGGCGGCGCGAAACTGGTTCTCGGGGGACCACCACGTCCACGCGGCGGGGTGCGCCCATTACGAGAGCCCCAGCGAAGGCGTGAAACCCGAAGATATGTGGCGGCAGATCCTCGGCGAGGACCTGGACGTCGGCTGCGTCCTGAGCTGGGGGCCGTGCTGGT
>CALCIC010000295.1 GCA_937907405.1 uncultured Isosphaeraceae bacterium
CCTTGGTGATGCGGTCCTTGTCCTTCCCCTCGGGGTCGAGGCCGCACTTCTTGGCCGAGTAGTAGAGTCCCCGCTTGATGGCGTCGTTGCCGTCCCAGACGTCGCAGAGGGCGTTGATCTCGACGGCGCCCTTGGTTTCGTCCTTGAGGTGGTTGAGAATGCGGATGTGTTCCTGGGCCCGGCCGCCGGGGCCGAGAATGCCGACCTTCAGCTTCTCGTTCGCTCCCTTGACCGCGCCGATGGCGGGGTGGGCGATCGAGCCGACGGCCACGGCGGCCCCGGTCGCGGCGCCCGCGGTCTCCAGGAAGGTGCGACGATTCACGACGGGTTTGTTCTGCATGGGACTGATCTCCGGGCCTTTGGAACAGAGAACGGAGCCGACGACCGCGAGACGGCGGGCGTCGCGAGCGCGACAAGGCGATACGACGGGTCGCCGTCGGCGGACGGCGGCGACGGCTCGGCGAGATTACGAGTCTTTCCGGCCTGTCGTTCCGCCTTTTAGGCTACTCACGGGTTCACGGGTCAGTCAAGGACTCGCCGGCCGCGGCCGGCCTCCGGCGCGAAGCCCCGCCGGACGTTTCCGATCGACCCTCACCTCCGCCGCAATCGTTTGACGACGCGATCCAACGACGTAACAATGAGAGGCGCTGGACGACGTCGCCGAATCCGCCGACGGACCCGTTACGTCATCACGGCGATTCCGTTCGGAATCAACGGACGTCGCAACGATCGCAACGAAGATCGGGGTTGGATGCGGCACTTCACCAAGGAATCGCGGATCGCGGCGCCGCCGGCGACGGTCTTCCAGTTCCACGAGAGACCCGACGCCCTGAAGCTCTTAACACCGCCCTGGGAGCCGGTGGAAGTCGTCGAGCCGCCGAAGTCGTTGCAACCGGGGGCGCGGGCCGTGCTCCGAATGCGACTCGGTCCGTTTCGCTTCGATTGGGTCGCCGAGCACGTCGAATACGAGCGCGATCGGCTGTTCGTCGATCGCCAGGTGAAAGGGCCGTTCGCCTACTGGCGCCACCGGCATTGCTTCGAGGAGGACGGCGGGGGAGCGACGATCCTTCGAGACGAGGTCGAGTACCGGACCCACCTGGGCGCGGTCGGGGCGGTCCTCGCCGGAACCTTCATTCAGACCAGGCTGCAACGGGTGTTCGACTTTCGCCACGAGGTCACGAGGCTCGCCTGCGAGCGAGCGGACCACCCTCGGGTCGACTCGGTTTTCTCCTAAGAATTCCTCAGCACGAGCGTCGATAGGCTAAACTGCTTGTGTGGGTTCGTTCGAGCGCGTGCATCCTGGCGTTGGCCGGCCGCACCATGTTAGAACTCTCGCAACGGCGTCGGCGTACAAAGAACGAATCGGATCGTGAACCAGCAAGCAGAGGCGACAGGCGACCGAACCATGCCGCGCACCATTATCTGTGAGCAATGCGGGGCGATCCTCAATCTGCCTGCGCACATCGAGCCGGGCAAGCGGCTCAAGTGCCCCAAATGCGCCAAGCGGTTCGTCGTGACCGAGAAAGACGCCAGCTCGGTCTCCACCCGACCGGGGGAGGCCGACGCCGCCGCCACCTCGACGTATGAGCTGCCCGCCGGGCCCGGCAAGCTCGACGA
>CALCIC010000296.1 GCA_937907405.1 uncultured Isosphaeraceae bacterium
ACGCCGAGAAGGAGGGCGCCCCGTCGACCGCCAAACCCGCCGCCGCCCCGGTCAGCTACCCGTTCCTCTGGGACACGCCGACCCAGAACCTGGTGCAGTGGGTCGGCATCGAGAACGGCGGGCCGTTCGGGATCTTCAGCTTGTCGCGCAACGTCGGCGAGGTGCTCGGCGTCTTCGGCGGCCTGGAGATCCCCCCCCGGCCGACCAAGTTCGGCTACCGCTCGACCGTCCGGATTCGCGAGCTTCGCGAGATCGAGGACTGGATCAAGACGCTCAAGCCCCCCCAGTGGCCGGCCGCCTTCCCGGCCGTCGACCAGGCCGCCGCCGCCCTCGGCGAGACGATCTACAAGGACAAGTGCATAAGCTGTCACCCGTTGATTTCGACCGGCAACGTCGCCATGCTGGCCGACGTCAAGACCGACCGCGCGACCTGGGACGACTTCTTCCAGGGGCGCCGCCCCTCGGGCAAGCTTGAAGGGGCGTTCCAGAACGTCGTCAACATCACCGAGTTCACCAAGATCGGCGCGCAGGCCGACGGTCCGACGATGCTCCGCAACGCGGTCGTCGGCACGATCCTCGGCGCCTGGAAGGAGCCCCCCCCGGACGCCCTGTCGCAGATCGACTTCCGGACGAAGATGTTCGCCGCGACCCGGGAAGTCCAGCCGGCGGCCACGTACAAGGCCCGCCCGCTCGACGGGATCTGGGCGACCGCCCCCTACCTGCACAACGGCTCGGTCGCGAACCTCGACGACCTGCTCAAGCCGGTGGATCAGCGACAGAAGTCGTTCACCATCGGCGCGCGGACGTTCGACCCGGTCCACGTCGGCTTCAAGACCGACGCCCCGGGGTTCCCGAAATTCGACGTCGACGCGCCGGGAAGCTCCAACCAGGGGCACGACGGCTCGCTCTACGGCGGCGATCTGTCCGACGACGACCGCCACCGAGTCCTGGAATACCTCAAGACCCTTTAAGCCGACCCCAAAACGTTGCGACAACGCGACCGCCGGAGTCCTCGGCCGGCGGTCGCGTTGCCGGAAAACAACATCGCGGTCCCGCCATGGCAAGATCCTTGCAATCCCTTCGGCCGTGCTGCTATGATTTTCGAGCGAGTTGATCGGAAATGTACCACGATTAAAGAAACGTTAAAGCACAGACACGAGTCGAGGGTTTCCATGATGTTGGGGGGAGCCGCCATGCCTGGACGGGGTCGATCGATGGGACGGGCGACGACGACGGCGCTGTTCGCCGCCCTCGCGCTCGCGATTGTCAGCGCGGCGCCGGCCCATGCCGGCCGGATCATCATCATCTCGCCCCCCCCTCCCCCGGGCGGAGGGATTACGCCGGTGGGCGATCCGATCTATACGTTTACGGTCTCCATCGGTTTGAACTTCGGCTTCGCGATCACGCCGGGCGCTTCCATCACGCTGCAGAACGTGCCGGGCGTCGACCCGACCTCCTTCTATTCCGTCCCCAACGTGGCGGGCCCCGGCCTGCCTGCCGGCGACGGCTGGCTCACCAACCCGACCGTCACCTCCACCACGGGGACGTGGCCCGGAATCGACGGCGAGACGCCGATCAGGTACAGCGACGTGAAGTGGACGCTGGTGGGGGGGACGCCCATCAACAACATCGCCGGCTCCACCGTCCTCGCCCTCGGCCTGTTCTCGATCAACACCTATCAGGCGTTCTCGGAGTTGCCCCCCGACTTCCAGCTCCACCTGAACTACATCTACTCCCTGGCCGACGGCAGCGTGGCCGACTCTGGAACGGTCACCCTCGCGCTGGTGCCGGAGCCGGCCTCCCTGGCGCTGCTGGGGCTGGGAGTCGCCCTGCCGGCCGCCGTCGCGATGCGACGACGACGACGCGCCGCGGCCTGAACGAACGAACCGAGGGCCCGACGTCGATCGACGTCGGGGCTGCTCGCGCCGAATCCGAAGGCGCGCCACGTCACGGTTCGAGGATCACGTCGAGGGACTCGACGGCGACCCCGGGGGCGTCCCCGCCGGGCGCCAGTTCGATCCGGTTCGATCCGGCCTTGAGCGGAACGCGGGCGAAGGCGTTCGACCACGTCTTCGCCCCCGAGGTCGGGTAGTCGATCACCGCTTCCTCTCGACCGTCGACCAGCAGCCGGTGACGGGGGCTCGGCTTGTCGCGATCCTTCGACGAGTCGGTCATATAACGGATCGAGACCACGTATTCCCCCGCGCGGTCGACGGCCGCCTTGAACGAGTGCGAGGCCCCGGCCGCTTCGGCCTCGATCCGGAGCCGCCGAGGTTCGCCGGAGGGGACGGCGATTGGCCGGGCCGGCGGGACCGGCGTTCCGAAGACGGGTCGGCCGTCGTCGCCCCAGTGGAACGGCTGCGCCCGGACCGACCGGGTCCACCCCGAGCCGGGGAACCGAGCGGCGTGGAAGATGATCCAGTCCTCCTTGCCGTCGGGCGAGGTGGTGAACGAGGCGTGCCCCGGCGCGAGCACGCCGCCGCCGCTCTGAAACACCGGCTCGGGCTCCTTCCGCCAGGTCGAGGGTTTCAGCAGGTCGCCGTCGATCGGGGCCGAGAGCAGCCCCAGGCAGTAGTGGTCGGACCAGCTTCCGGCCGCCGAGTAGATGAGGAACACCCGATCGCCCCGGACGACGGCCTCGGGCCCCTCGTTGATCGTCGGCGGTCCGGCCGCGACCTCCCACGGGAGCGTCGGCGCCGAGATCTGGACGCGGGGGCCGCTGATCGTCCAGGGGTTGGACATCGGCGCGATGTAAAGCTGCTGGCTGACGTCGACGTCCCCTTCCCAGCCGGACCAGACGAAGTAGAGCTTCCCCCCCACGCGGAGCGCGGTGCCGTCGATCGCCCAGCGGTCGGTCTGGGGTCGGAGACCTTCGACTTGAGCGTGAACTCTCCCTGGAACGGGTCTTTCGAGGGGTTCTCAAGCGCGTACATCCGGTGGTTGGCGTTTTTGCCGTCGTCGGCGGCGACGTAGACGTACCACTTGCCTTCCAGGAAGTGGATCTCCGGCGCCCACAGCTCCTTGCTGAACGGCTTCCCCGGCGGCGGCGTCCAGATCACCCGGCTCTCCCCGCCGCCGAGGCCCGAGATGGTCCTCGACCGCCGCAGCGCGACGCTTCCCTCGGCCGAGTACGAGCTGTAATACCAGCCGTCGTCGTGGCGGATCACCCAGGGGTCCGCCCCGTCGGGGGCCAGCACGTTGAAGAAATCCCCCGTCTCGCCCGCCGGGGCCGAGGCCGAGGCCGGGGCCGGGGCCGTCAGCGACCAGACGACGGCCGCGGCCAGGGCGTATTGACGCATAATTCGCATGGCGTTCTCCTTATTCCCTTCTCCCCCCGGGAGAAGGCGCCCCGAAGGGGCGGATGAGGGCCGTCGGAGCGGTCACGGATCTTGATCCTCGCGGGATCGACCTCGAAATCCCACGACCCTCATCCGGCCTTCGGCCACCTTCTCCCGGAGGGAGAAGGAATGTTCGTATCAGCTTTCGTGGATCTTTAGCGGTCCTTCGGCGCCGCCGCACCCCGACGATTCTACCCGAACCGGGGCCGGCGGGTCACTCCGCCGCGAGGGGGTCGGCGCGCCAGGCGAGGACGGCGCCGGCATGGTCGACGGAGATCAGGGCGGAGCCGTCGGGGGCGAAGGTCAGGGCGTTGATCTGGGCCTTGTGGCCATCGAGGGACAACAACTCCTGGCCGGTCTCGGGGTCCCAGAGTCGAATCGACTTGCCGAGTCCGCCGCTGGCCAGGGTGCGGCCGTCGGGGCTGAAGTCCAGCCCCCGGACGTTGCGGTCGTCGCTGCGGATCACTCGTTCGAGCTTCGCGGTCCCGGGGTCGAGCAGGTAGACGGTCCCCTCGTTGCTGCCGGCGGCGAGCCGACGTCCCAGGGGGTCGAACGCGACGGCCATGATCTCCACCGGGCTCCGAAATTCGCCGACCTTGGCGCCGGTCGCCGCGTCCCAGATCCGCACGAAGCCGTCGTCGCCGCCGGTGGCGATCCGGGTCGAGTCGGGGGAGAAGTCGACGGCGTGAATCACCCTGACGTGGCCGACGGTCGTCCAGACGGTGGTCAGGTCGGCCGCGTTCCAGACCCGGACGGTCCCCTTGCTGCCGACGGCCGCCAACCGATCGCCCCGAGGGTCGAACGCGACCGACCGCGCGGGTTCGGTCGGCCAGTCGGGGGCCGCCAGCAACGCCCCGGTCGCGACCTCCCAGACCCGTACCGCCTGGTCCGCCGACAGCGACGACGTCGCCAGTCGACGGCCGTCGGGCGCGATCGAGACTTCCGTCACGGTGGCGTCGTGGGCCTTCCAGCCCCGCTTCAGGTCGAGGGTTCGGGCGTCCCAGACCTTGACGGTCTGGTCCTCGAGCGTGTCGTTGCTCGTCGTGACCAGGATCGCGCCGTCCCGGCTGTACTTGACGGCCCAGGCCTCGTCAGAGTGCCGGAGCGTGGCGGCCTTGGCGTCGAACTCGTCGTCGTGGTCCCATCGCCAGCACCAGACGTACCGGCCTTGCGTGTACAACAGCCCCGGGCCGCCGTTCGATTCGTCCAGGACCTTCCAGCGCCCCATCCTGCTCATCTGGAGGACGGGGGATTCGGTCAGGAGCCGACCGTCGACGACCGATCGGAGTTCGATCCGATCGGGCTTCATGTAGGGGTGCCGGCTGACCAGGAACGCATCCCCTTTCGGGATGAAGGCCAGTTGAACCTCTCTGCTATGCTCCCTGGCGAGTGGGTTGGGAGGGGCGATCTGAAGGTCGAGGCCGCGCGAGGGGTCGAGAAGATGGACTTCCTCCCGCTCGTCGGCCGTGACGAACGCCTCGCCCCCCGGCTGAAGGGCCACGGCGCTGAGGGGGGGCTTGAACGGGCCGGCCCGGTGCAGGAGCTTGCCCGATCGGGCGTTCCAGACCCTCAGCACGCGCGTATCCCAATCGTAAGCGGCGATCCGGCGGCCGTCGGGCGAGAACTCGGCGATGTTGAAGGCCGATTTCGGCGGCGCGTCGGCCAGGGGGACCGTCAGCGCGTGGTTGGTCAGGCTGTAGACGCCGGGGCGGCCGTCGATGTTGCACGCGAGGCCGAGGCCGTCGGGCGAGACCGCGAAATCGAGGTAATACGCCAGGGGGAGTCGGAATTCCGAGCGGGGCGCGACGTCGAGGACCGGTCCCGAACCCAGGTTCCAGGTCGTCACGCGGAAGTCGCTTTTGACGGCCCCGGGCTGGGTCTCGGCGGAGTCGATGAGCCAGAGCCGCAGTCCTCGCGCGCCGAGGATCAGCCGGTCGGGGGTTCGCCCCGGCCGGTCGGGGAGCCTGGCGACGACCGCGCCGGTCGACGTGTCTCGGATCTCGATCCTCGTCGTGACCGGCCCCTCGGCGGGTTGCTCGGTGTACGCCGTGGCGAGTCTTCGTCCGTCGGCCGTCAGGGCCTCCCGGCGGCCGACGGCCGACGTCTCGCGGCCGATGTACCAGATCCGTTCGCTCCGGCGCATGTCGAACAGTCCCAGGCCCCCCTCGGAGTCGGTCAGGGCGAGCAGTCCGCCGTCGCTGCTGAGGGCGGGGCGGCTGAAGGGGATCTCGGCCTCCATGTCGCCGATCAGCCGGGCCTCGCGGCGGGTGAGCCGCCAGAGGTGCCGCCAGGCGAATTCACGGCGGTCGGGGGCGTCGGGATCGGGGGCGAGGTCGCGGAGCAGGTGTTGCGCCAGGCCGATCTGGCCGTCGCCGAAGGCGCGCTGGGCTTTCTGAAGTTGAAGCGTGTAGTTGAGCCGGTCGGAAAGCTCTTTCTCTCGGACGAGTTGGTTGTTGAGCCTGGTCAACGAAACGGTCCAGGCGAGGCCGGCGACGACCAACACGGTCGCCGCGACGGCGGCGGCGGCCAGCGACCGGGCGAGCTTCGGCTTCCTTCGGGTCCATCGGACGATCCGCCGCTTGATCGACCCGGTCCGCCGGTCGAGCGGCCGGCCGTCGTGGAACCGCCGGAGGTCCTCGGCCAGCTCCTCGGCCGTCGCATAACGGTCGTCGGGGTCTTTCTCCAGGCACCGCAGGGCGATCCGGTCGAGGTCGCCGGAGAGCCCCGGGCGGAACTCGCGGAGGGGCGCGGGATCGGCCTCGCAGACCAGCCGGAGCGTTTCCGGGACCGTCTCGCCGCGGAACGGCGGACGGCCGGTCAGAAGCGTGTAGAGGATGGTCCCCAGCCCGTGGACGTCGGTCCGCCGGCTGATCTCCGACGCCTTCCCCGACGCCTGCTCCGGGGCCATGTACGCGGGCGAGCCGATCACGTCGCCGGGCTGCGTCAGGAGCAGGCCGGCCGGCTGCTCTCCCTCCGCCGGCCCGTCCCCCAGCTTCGCCAGGCCGAAGTCGGTGATCTGGGGCGTCAGCTTCTCGACGTCGGTCTCCAGCCTCGCGCCGGGGAGCATCACGTTGGAGGGCTTCAGGTCGCGATGCAGGACGCCTCGGTCATGCGCGTGGGCCACGGCGTCGGCCAGGGCCGCGACCAGTCGCGCCGCCCCTCGACCGGGCGTGGGCTCGGCCTGCGCCCGAATCCAGGCCGCGAGGTTGGGGCCGTCGCAGAAGTCGCTGACGATGTACAGGTGGGACTCGTCCTCCCCCAGCTCGCGAAATCCGACGATCCCCGGATGGTCGAGCAGGCCCGCCGCGTCGGCCTCGCGATGGAACCGCGCGTGCAGCGCGGGGTCGTGCATGAACCGGGCGCTCGGCACCTTGACGGCGACGACCTCGCTCGATCGCGAGTCGACCGCGCGATACACCGCCCCCATCCCCCCACGGCCGACCCGGTCGAGCTCGCGGTACGGCCCCACCCGGTCGATCCGCGTCGGCGCCTCGTCGCCGCGGGGGCCCAATCCCTGGTCGAGCGCCCTGGCGACCCGTTGAAGGTCTCCGATCGTCTTCGAGCCGAATTCCAGCGCGTCCGACCCGCCACTGACGTCGCCACTCATCGATCAACGGCCTCTAGGATCAGGCGATACAAGCCCGAAGCGCCAGCGAGTGCAATCCCCATGCGTAGGGCGCGGGGACGGGGAATGCACTCGCTGGCGCTTCGGGCTTATCATTAGGACGACGCGAAGGCTCGCGACACCAATCAAGCTTACTTGCACCGCCGCTCGATTTCAACCGGAGGCGTTCTTAAGCCCGGCGAAGCCGGCGAACGCCGATGAGGCCGGCGGCGGCGAGAAAGACGAGCACCGAGGAAGGCTCGGGGACCTGCGCGGGATTGGCGGGGGTGATGATCAGCGTCGACTGGAACGTCGTGGTGATAGTCTGGCCCCCGACGACGCTGTCGACCGTGGCGGTCAGCCCCGTGAACCATGAAGGAATCAGGCTGGGATCGACGCCTTGGGCGATGGTCACCACGCCAGGTGCCGAGCCGTGGGCGTAGCCGCTCACATCGGTGGCGACCGAACCGGCTAACATCGTGCCCTTGACCGGCCCGGAGAACCGCACTGTGGCCAGCACTCGGTCGGCGTCGGAAAGAGTCGCCGTGACGTCGATCGAGGATTCGACAGGCTTCTCCCAGTACGTGCCCGTGCCCCCTAATTCGTCGATGTGCTTGCCCCCTCTTCGATAAAACCGCGTAAACCCGTCGCTGACGTCGATCGTATTATTCGGATCGTCGAAAGGGACGGTTACATTATGGGCGCTTCCCCACACCTTGAGCGTCAGCGGCGACCCCTGCGCCCGGCCGCCGCCCCCGACTACGGCCAAAATCGCCACACCGACGAGCCAACCGAAACGACGCATCACGACCCTCCTGGTCTCGGAATCCTCGATGTCATCCTGAAGCATTCTTCAGCCGGCGACCGTACGTGGGATCGAGGTACCCGTCAAGGCCAGGTAAGCGCATGCCCGGAATCATCCAGGAATCCCCAATACCAGCCCGACGCGCGAGCGAGGGGACCGGCGCCGCCGAAGACCATTCCCTCCCTCGCTTGCGCGTCGGGCTGGTATTGGTACCGATGATCAGCCGAGCATACCAGCCCGACGCGCGAGCGAGGGGACCGGCGCCGCCGAAGACCATTCCCTCC
>CALCIC010000297.1 GCA_937907405.1 uncultured Isosphaeraceae bacterium
ACGAAAGCAGAGGGAAAGGGAGTTCCCGGCGATGGGATCATTATCGGAAGCCGCCGCACATCTTGCGCCTGAACGTATTTGCATCATCAAGCCGAGTTCGCTGGGGGACGTCGTGCACTCGCTGCCGATCCTGCCGGCGCTCCGGACCCTCTGGCCGTCGGCCCACGTCAGTTGGGTGGTGCATTCGGCCTTTCGGGGGATGCTCGAAGGCCACCCCCAGCTCGACCGGGTGATCTCTTACGATAAAGGGGGATCGGGCGTCACGAGGCGCGGCGTGGCGGCGATGTCGAAGCTCTGCGCCGATCTGGTCAAGGACGAGTTCGACCTGACCATCGACCTCCAGGGACTGTTGCGGTCTGGAATCATGACGGCCGCGACCGGGGCCCCCATGCGGTTGGGACTCGACGACGCCCGCGAGGGGGCGGGGTGGTTTTACACTCACCGGGTCTCGGCCTCCCGAAAATCGGTCCACGCGGTCGATCGGGTGATGCGGGTGGCCGAGGCGCTCGGGGCGGCGCCCGCCGAGCCTTCGTTCACGCTGCCGATCCGCGAGCTTGACCAGGAGTGGGCGCGAAAGACCCTCGCCGGAATCCCCAGCCCCCGACTGATCTTGAACATCGGCGCGCGCTGGCTGACCAAGAGGTGGCCCGTCGAGCACTTCGCCGAGATCGCGCGACGGGCCGTCGACGCGTTCGGCGCTGGCTTGATCGCCGTGGGCGGTCGCGAGGACCGCGGCCTGGTCGACGCGTTGGCCGCGAAGCTGAACCTCGCCGGCGCGCCCCTGCTGGACCTTTGCGGCGCGACGAGCCTGCTCCAGCTTGCGGCCCTGGCCAGGCAGGCGGATCTGTACGTCTCGAACGACACCGGCCCGATCCATCTGGCGGCGGCGGCCGGGGCCTCGGTGGTCGGGATCTACACCTGCACCGACCCGCGCCTGACCGGCCCGTACGGCCCGAACGCCGCCGTGGTCAAGAGCTGCCTGTGGTGTTCGCCGAGCTTCCTCAAGACCTGCGACCGACTCGAATGCTTCGTCGAGCTTTCCCCCGACCGCGTCTGGCCGACGGTTCAGGCCCGATTGGCCGAGGCGCGGGGTTCGGCCGCCTGAGCGGCGATGGGAAAGCAGCTGTTGCTGGACTATGATGGTAAGTGGCGCGGGACGAATTCCCCTCTCCCCCCGCTCCCGGAGGGAGAAGGATGCTCGGCGACGCCTTTCGAGGAGGGCCGAGTTCCGTGCTGAACCGTACCGCCGTGAGAGCCGCGGATGACACGATCACGCTACATCGTCGGAATCGATCTGGGGACGACCAACTGCGCGGTGGCGTACGTCGACACGAAGGGGCGAGAGCGTCCCAAGGCCGACATCCGGCTTTTCAACGTGCCGCAGCTCGTCGCGCCGGGTGAGACCGCGCCGCGACCGACGCTCCCATCCTTCCTGTATCTGACTGGGGGCCCTGAGCTGCCGCCGGGATCGGCTCGGCTGCCCTGGAGCGAGGGGGGCGACCGGATCGTCGGCGAGTTCGCGCAGCTTCAAGGGGCCAAGGTGCCCAGCCGGCTGGTGTCCAGCGCCAAGAGCTGGCTCTGCCACGCGGGGGTCGACCGCGAAGCGGCGATCCTCCCCTGGGGCGCGCCGGCGGGGATCAAGAAGGTCTCGCCCGTCGACGCCTCGGCGGCCTACCTGATCCAGATCCGCGACGCCTGGAACCACGCGATGGCCGGCGGCGACGCCGCGCGGAGCCTCGAAGCCCAGGAGATCGTCCTGACCGTCCCCGCCTCGTTCGACGAGGCCGCGCGCGAGCTGACCGTCGCCGCGGCAAGCCGCGCGGGGTTCCAGTCGGTCACGCTGCTTGAGGAGCCGCAAGCGGCGTTTTACTGCTGGATCGTCACCCACCAGGAGCACTGGCAGCGCCAGGTTCGGGTCGGCGAGCTGATCCTGGTCTGCGACGTCGGCGGCGGCACGACCGACTTCAGCCTCATCACCGTGACCGAGACGCCGACCGGGCCGGGCTTCCGGCGGGTCGCGGTCGGCGATCACCTGATGCTCGGCGGCGACAACATCGATCTGGCCCTGGCGCATCACGTCGAGCGGAAGCTCGGCGGCCTGCGGCTCGACTCCGAGCAATGGAGCGCCTTGCGGTTCGCCTGCCGGAAGGCCAAGGAGAAGCTCTTGCTCGATCAGCGACCGCCGATCGAGCGGTGGCCGGTGACGATCGCCGGCCGGGGGTCGAAGCTGATCGGCGGCAGCATCCAGTCGGAACTGACCCGCGACGAGGTCCGCGAGATCGCGATCGGCGGCTTCTTCCCGATGGTCGACCGCGGCGCCCAGCCGGATCGAGGGTCGAAGCTCGGGCTTCAGGAGTTCGGCCTGCCGTTCGTGGCCGATCCGGCCGTCCCCAAGCATTTGTCGGCCTTCCTTCGGCGTCATCGGGCCGAAGCGGTCGGGCAGGAGGGGCACGCGCCCGACGACCGTCCGGCGCGGCCGGACGCCATCCTGTTCAACGGCGGCGCGCTGACGCCCGACGGCCTCCGCGAGCGGATCGTGCGGGTGGTCGGCTCGTGGTTCGCCGACGATCCGGGCCCCCCCTACGCGCCCCGGGTGCTGTCGAACGTCTCGCTCGACCTGGCCGTGGCCCAGGGGGCGGCGTACTACGGCGTCGTCCGCCGAGGCGGCGGCATCCGGATCGGCGGCGGCACCGCCCGGTCGTTCTACGTCGGACTTGAGACCGGCGACCCGTCGAAGCCCTGGCTCTGCGTGGTCCCCCGCGACGTCGAGGAGGGGGACGAGGTCGAGGTCGCGGGCCGCGATTTCGACATGCTGACCGGGCAGCCGGTGGTTTTTCCGCTTGCCAGCAGCTCGGTGCGGCCCGACGACCGGCCCGGCGACCTCGTGGCCGCCGACCCCGACTCGATCCGCGAACTGCCGCCGTTGCAAAGCCTGATGCGGGTCGGCCGCAAGGCCAAGGCCGAGCGCGCCGCCGTCAGTCTCGCCGCCCGGGTGACTGAGATCGGCACCATCGAGCTCTGGTGTCGGTCCCGTACCGACGACCGCCGCTGGCGGCTCCAGATCCAGCTTCGAGGCCCTTCCGGGACCGACCAGGGGGCCGCGGCCCAAACCACCGTGGCGGGCGTCGAGACCGACCGGATCATCATCGAACAGTCCGAACTGGACGCGGCGGTCGAGGCGATTCAGACCGCGTTCCAGACGCCCCCCGCCGAGGCTGCAAGCTCGCCGACCGGTCCGCCGAGGCTGGTCAAGCGATTGGAGGAGATCCTCGACGTCCCCCGCGACGGCTGGCCTCCGTCGGCCCTGCGCGCCTTCTGGGAACCGCTTCGCGACCTGGCCGACCATCGGTTCAAGAGCCCCCGGCACGAGTCGCGGTGGTACAACATCGCCGGCTACGCGCTGCGGCCGGGTCGGGGCTTCCCGCTCGACGAAGCCCGGATCAAGGCCCTCTGGCCGGTGTTCCATCAGGGGGTCAAGCACGGCAAGGACGTCCAGTGCTGGGCCGAATGGTGGATCCTCTGGCGGCGGGTCGCGGCCGGTCTGAACCGGCAGCATCACGACGAGATCCATCGCCGGCTGGCGCCGTTCCTGCTCCCCGCGAAGGGGGGCGGGGCTTCGAAGAAGGCCGGCCGTCCCAGGCCCGAGGCGCATGAGACGGCGGAGATGTGGCGGTGCGCCGCGAGTCTTGAAAGACTGGGGCCGGGGGTCAAGGAGCAGCTTGGCGGCGTCCTGATCAAGGAGCTCGGCCGCCCGTCGCCGGCCGGTTACGTCCTTTGGTGCCTGGGGAGACTGGGGGCGCGGGTGCCGTTGTACGGCCTGGCGAATACGGTCGTCGGCCGCGAGAAGGCCGAGCGTTGGGCCGAGACGCTGCTCGCTCGCGAGTTCGCCGCCGGCCGCGAGACGGCCGACGCGGTCTTCGCCCTCGGTCAGATCGCCCGATGCTCCGGCGACCGCGCCCGCGACCTGGCCGAACCGATCCGCGACCGCGTGCTCGACCGCCTTGCGGCCCTCGGCGCGGGTGACGACGTCCTCAGGCCCGTCCGCGAGTACCATGAGCTGGAAGCCGCCCAGGAAGGCCAGGCGCTTGGCGACGCCCTGCCCATCGGCCTTCGCTTGCGGACCGCGGCGACGGCCGAGGGCTCGTAAGGTCCGCCGCCGATCGCTCCCCGCGGCCTCAGCGGATCGATCGAATGAGCGCCTGACGGAACGCCTCGAAGTCGACCTCGGCGACCTCGGCCTGGCTCGCGGGATTCCGCCGGCGGCGCGCGGGGAGTCTCGTTCGACGGCGAATTAGACGCGGCGGAAGTACTGGTTCGTCCCCGGGGGCCTCGTCTTCTGGACGACGCGTTTCGCTTCGCCCCTGAGCACCTTCACCGGGTCGGTCGTGACGTGGGCGGTCGCGGGAGTCTCCGCCCTGAACCCCGCCCGCTCCGCCAGCTTGCGGAGAGACTCGCCGGTGAAGCAGTTGATATGCTCAAGTGGGTGGAGGTTGTAATAGTCCGCCTTGCTTCGAATACCCGTCGCCCCGGTGCAGTCGGGCACCTCGAGAATCAGCACCGCTCCCGGGACCAGGACGTCTCGCAGCGACTCGAGCACCTTCAGCGGCTCTTCCAGATGCTCGAGGACCTGGAACAAGGTCGCGGCGTGAAACCCCTGGGCGACGGTCTGGAGCGCGACCTCGAGGTCGGGGAACGCGACGACCCCCTGGTTGAGCAGCGATCGCTGGCGGTCCGGGGCGCGCTCGATCCCATAGGCTTCGAAGCCCAGCAGCTTCGACATCACCAGGAATTCACCCCATCCGCAGCCGAAATCCAGCACCCGAAGCGCCGACCGGCCGCGGAGCGCGTGCGTCATCTTCTCAAGACGCAGCGCGTGCTTGACCAGCTCGATCCCCTTGAAATACCGCGCCTCCGGCTGGTCGAGGGCGTGCTCGCGTTCGAACTCGCGGATCGCCTCCTCGCTCATCCAGTCGCGGAATCGGATCTCTTGCCAGTCCGGAGTCAAGAGCCACTTCTGGAACGCCTGGCCGCATTGATTGCAGCGCGTGTATTCCCAAACATGGTCCCCCAGCGCGGGCAGCGGCGACTCCCCCCACGGGTCCTGATCGATAAAGGTTCGGACCGGGTCTTCAGAGAACTTGCCCGAGTCCAGAACCGTGAGGTCTCCAGACTCGCAGGCGATGCATCTTTCTCGGGCGACGAAGGTGGCAAGCTCGGATTTCGTTTGATTCGTCATGGGTTTGCGATTCTCAATTCGAGAGGCCCGTCCCAGCCCGAGAACGCGTCTCCAAACGACCCAAACGCAAACGGCGCCAGGGAGATCGACCGGGGTTCATGAGGAGTATACGTCCTCCGGGCGTCGGAAGACAACGTTCGAGGACGGCCGCATGAGGGAGTGGGAAGGTCGCTCCTGCTCGATTGCTCTTGTCAGCCGCGCCTGCTTCTGGAATAACGCAAACGACCGGGCGCTTTCGGAACGCGCCCGGGTTGCGCGTCGCGAAGCCGCGACGGCCGAATCGAGAGTCGACGCCGGAAGGGATTGGCAATCATGATCGGGCTCTTGGTGACGATGGCGGGGATCGTACTGGTCCAGGACGACGTCAGGCCGACCGCGACCGAGCTGCGGCGCGCGCATCAGATGCTCGCCGGCGCCTGGACGATCATCTCGGCGACGGACGACGGAAACGAGGTCGGGGCCGATCTGCTGCGTCGCAAGCTCGTCAAGGACGGCCGCGTGGTGATCAAGAACCGGACCGTGACCCACGAGAATCCCGAGACCGGCGAGACGCTGGTGAACGCGTTCACGATCAATCCCGCCAGGCTGCCGCGCGAGATCAACCTGAACTCGATCGACGACCGGACCATGCCCGGGATCTTCAAGTTCGACGGTGACGAGTTGGTGATCTGCTTCGCCGACGGCCGGAACGTCGAGCGACCGACCGACTTCGAGTCCAAGCCCGGCTCGTCGCGGATCGTCCTCCACCTCAAGTCCGCCGCCGACAAGGCGGTGATCATCGGCGACGCCGTCGAGGACGACCCTGACGAGGCCAAGGCGCCCCCCGCGTCGAGCGTCGCCTCGACGCGAGCCGCCGGCGCTCGGAGGGCGACCGAGGCCGAGCTGAACCGCGACCGCGACCTCCTGGGGGGGAGGTGGCGGTTTCTGTCGATCCAGGACGACGGCGAGAACCTCGGCCCCGAGTTGATCCGTACCAAGATGGCCGAGGACGGCGTCGTCCGAGTCGGCTCGCGGGGCATCTCGGTGGTCTCTCCCGGCGACGAGCAGAAGCGGCTCTGGGCTTACCGGATCGACCCGGCGGCGTCCCCGAAGGAGATCGACCTGATCACCCAGTTCGACACGATCCTCAAGGGCGTGTACACGTTTGAAGGCGATCGCCTCATGGTCTGCGTCGGCAAGTCGGAAGACGACCCGAGGCCCCTGGACTTCGACGCTCCCGCCGGATCGCGCCGAGTGCTCTACACGCTCAAGACCATCGCTTCCACGACGCCGACCGTCGCGACGCGTCCCGCCGCCGCTCCCAGGCCGGAACCGAGACCGGAGCCCAAGTCCTCGCCCGAACAAGAGGCCCGTCGTCGCGAGCAGAAGATCCACGACATGATCGTCGGATCATGGTCGACGACCGATTCCAAGGGGGGGTTGGTGACCGTGTTCCGGTCCGACGGAACCTTCACCTCGACCCGCACGCTGGCGCGGAAGCGACTCTTCGAGCCGCCGACCAAGTCGTTCAACGGCGCCTGGACGTTCGGTCAAAGCAATCTGACCGCCCGAGTCACGGGGACGACCGACCGCAACATGCTCGGCTACAGCTTCATCGGCCGCGTCCAGTCGATCGGCGACGAGACGATGGTCGTCGCCGACGTCACCGCCGGCTTGAGGACGTTCCGGAAGCTTCGCTGAGTCGACTCGAACGGAAGAATCGGGAGCAGGCCGGAGAAAAACCGGCGTCGGTTCATGTTCATGTTTTGGCCTTCCTTGAGGAAAACCCGGCGTCGATCGCGCTTAAGAATTGAGATGAAAACGTGATTGCTCGTGCGATCCGGGCGCGGCGGAACAGCCGCGTTCCTGGCCTTACCGTCGCTCGGCCAGGGCGCCGTCGTCGAGATACCACATGCCGTCGGGGCCCTTGGTGAAGCTCGCCTCGACCGGCAGCGACCAGATCGGGCCCTGTTCGCGGCGGCCTCGGACGAAGACCTGCACGGTCCACTTGCCCTGGATCTCGGTCTTGCCGCCACGATAGGCCGAGGTCTCGACCGTGCGCCTAAACGCGTGGCGGCCTTCGGCGAACTTCGGCCCCGATATCATCATTCTTACCATCCGCCCGCACCAAGCGTCCCGCCTACTCAAGGCGAACGCGCCGCAGGACCGCCAGCTTGGGCGTCTGCTGCCCGGTGGGCCGCAGCGCGAGGTATCCAATTTTAACCGGCCACGGCGTCTTGTTTGCCCAGCTGTCGTTCATCAGGGCGGTTTCGCGCGTCGCCACGACCGGCGACCAGCCAGCTTGTCTCAGCCGATCTAGGATCGTCTCCAGTTCGTCGGCTACCGCTAGGCGATCCTGATGACTAACCTCGCTCTTCGCATCGAGATATTCGCTAAGATAGTCGAACAGCTGGGCCGCGTCGGCCAAGCTGTCGCGATTCTCGTCGCCGATCTCGTCATCGTCGCAGGCGAGCATGTTGATCCCGACCATGAATGCTTCGAGGGCTCGACCGCTGGCGATCGGCCTAGCGTCTAGGAGTAGGTGCTCCTTGTCGAACGATTCCCTCTGACGGCGCACGCCCGCCTCACTCGGGATGGGCTGCGGGCGGATCAAGAAGTCAATATCCTCGGCCTCAACCGCGCGAGCTAGCGCCCTGAGGCTGTGGGCGGAGCCTCCCTGGCCATCTTCGATGCGTTGGACCGTGCGCACGCTGACCCCGGCCAATTCGGCCAAAGTTTCCTGAGTCCACCCCCACATTTCGCGCATCATGCGGACCACCAGAGCCAGCTCAGTCTTGTCCATGCGGCGGG
>CALCIC010000298.1 GCA_937907405.1 uncultured Isosphaeraceae bacterium
ACGAGATTACAAGGTGACTGGAGTTCAGACGTGTGCTCTTCCGATCTCTGGCTCGGGCGCTGGTATCCCGAGCTGGCCGACTGCATCCTGGTCGCCGTGACCGAAAAGCGATCGCGCGCCGAGATCGACGGCCTGGCCGCCGCCTATCGATGCGCGCTGGAAGCCGATTGAACCTGGGACCGCGCGGCGCTGATTCCTTCGCGACGACCCGTCCAACTCATAAAGCGTTTCACCCATGTACAAACTCGACCAAACTCCGCTCCTGTTCGAATCGAGCCGGCCGGGCCGGCGCACGGCGATTCTGCCGCCGAGCGACGTGCCCGATCAGCCGCTCGACTCGCTGATCCCCAGGGCGCACCTCCAGGAAGCGCCCGCCCCCTTGCCCGAACTGAGCGAGCTCGACGTGGTGAGGCACTACACCAATCTGTCGGCCCTGAACATGTCGATCGACGGCAACTTCTACCCGCTGGGCTCCTGCACGATGAAGTACAACCCCAAGCGGAACGAGCGGCTGGCGAGCCTGCCGGGGCTCGGCGCCCAGCATCCGTACCAGGACGACTCGACGCTCCAGGGGCTGCTGGCGATCTTGTACGACCTCCAAGCGCACCTCGCCGAGATCGCGGGGCTTGACGCGGTGAGCCTGCAACCGGCGGCTGGCGCGCAAGGGGAGCTGACGGCCCTTCTGGTCGCGGCGGCCTATTTCCGCGACGTCGACCCCGGCCGGCCGCGGACGCAGGTCCTGATCCCCGACAGCGCCCACGGCACCAATCCGGCCTCGGCCAATCTCGCGGGATTCGAGGCCGTCACCGTCAAGAGCGATCCGCGCGGGCTCGTCGACCTTGACGACTTCAAGGCGAAGCTCTCGGACCAGACCGCCGTGTTCATGATCACCAACCCCAACACGCTCGGCCTGTTTGATCCCCAGATCGGCGAGATCGCCAAACTGTTGCACGACCGCGGCGCCTTGCTCTACCTCGACGGCGCCAACATGAACGCGATCCTCGGCGTCGTGCGTCCCGGCGACATGGGCGTCGACCTCATGCACTACAACCCGCACAAGACGTTCTCCGGCCCGCACGGCGGCGGCGGCCCCGGCGCGGGTCCGATCGCAGTCCGCGCGCACCTGGCGCCCTACCTGCCGGCGCCGACGGTCGGCCGGAGCGACGACGGGACGTATTTCCTCGACCACGACCGCCCTCGGTCGATCGGCCGCGTCCGGACGTTTTTCGGCAACACGGGGGTTCTGTTCCGCGCGTACTGCTATATCCGCAGCCAGGGCCCCGACGGGCTGAGGCGGATCGCCGAGAACGCGGTCCTGAACGCCAACTACCTGTTGAGTCAGGTCCGCGACGTGTTTCCGGTCCCCGGCGGCGACCGCTGCATGCACGAGTTCGTCGCGTCGGCGCGGACGCTCGCGAAGGAGCGTGGAATCCGAGCGATGGACGTCGGCAAGCGGCTGATCGACTTCAACTTCCACGCGCCGACGGTCTATTTTCCGCTGATCGTCCCCGAGGCCCTCATGATCGAGCCGACGGAGACCGAGAGCCGAGAGACGCTCGACGCCTTCGCGACGACCCTTCGGATGATCGCCTCGGAAGACCCCGAGATGCTGCACGACGCGCCGCTTTCCACGCCGGTCAGCCGGCCCGACGAGGTCAAGGCGGCCAAGACGCCCGTCCTGCGCTGGACTCCCTGACGCATCGAGACGTTCGATCCTCTCATGGCGATTCACCACGAATTGCGGAGCCGCACCGATGAGTCACGACCCGGAAGACGCCGCTCCGCTCGAACCTCGACGTCCGCGCCGCCCCCCCAAGGACCGCGACGAAGACGTCCCGCCCCGGAACCCGATGCGCGCGGGGTTCGGCGAGAGTACGTTCCGGCCGGCGCCCGGGCGTTCGGACGCGGCCGGCTCAAGGCCGAGGTCCAAATCCTCGGGGGGCTCGTCGACCGCCCCTCGCGAGGTGGCGGAGGCGGGGCCGAGGTGGTACGAACGGATTCTGTTCGGACGGGTCAGCTCGGGGCAGCTAGCGCAGTTCTGCCGCCAGTTCGCGTCGTACCTCCATGCCGGGGTCGATTTCAATCGCGCGCTGTCGAGCCTCGAACAGCAGTTCGAGCGGACGGCGTTGGGGCCGGTGATCGGTCGGATACGCGCGCGCATCAAGACCGGCTCGACGCTCGAGGAGGCGATGTCGGGCG
>CALCIC010000299.1 GCA_937907405.1 uncultured Isosphaeraceae bacterium
GCGCTCGGGGGTGCTCCACCTGACTCCCGAAAGCGCTCCGTTCGCCGAGGCGGTCCGCAAGGCGGTCGACGCCCTCACGCCCGAGGAGAAGGCGAAATACCGGGCTGAGCTGGAGCCGTTCCAGAGTCGTTCCGAAGACTTGCTTTACCAGCGGCTCGGCTGGATGCCTCGGGTTCACGCGGTCGTCCTCCCGTCGGGGCGCTGGATCTTGCCGTTGTACTGCGACACGTTCTCGTCGTCGATCATGGCGATCAGCGACGACAAGGGGCGGACGTGGCAGGCCGGCGACCTGATGGTCGGCTTCGGCAACATCCAGCCGAGCCTGGTGCGGAAGAACGACGGGGGCCTCGTCGCCTACATGCGCGACAACGGCCCGCACCACAAGATCCGCCTCAGCACGTCGCCCGACGAGGGCAAGAGCTGGACGCCGGTCGTCGATACGAACCTGCCCAACCCCGGGGCGGGGATCGAGGCGATCCGGCTGGCGAGCGGTCGTTGGGCGCTGGTTTACAACGATCTCGAACGAGGCCGGCACTCGTTGGCCGTCTCGCTCTCGGACGACGAGGGGAAGACCTGGTCGAAGACCCGCCACGTCGAGCGGGGCGAGGTCGGCAAGAGTTCGTTCCACTATCCCTCGATGATCCAGACCCGCGACGGCGCCGTCCACCTGACCTACACTTACTCGGTACGCCCCAAGGAGAGCACGATCATGCACACCGTGGTCTCTGAAGACTGGGTCCTCGCGGGCGATTGATCATCCCCTACGCGTGAAGGCGGGGTCATCGGTGGACAAGTCGACGAGTGAGGGTTTGCAGGTTCGAAGGCCCTATGAGTGGGCCGGTCCGGGGGACCTGAACGCGTTCTTCGGGCTGATGATCGACAACATCGGCGTGATGATCCTCACCACCAGCCTGCTGGTGCTGGGCTATGGTTTCCCCCGCGATTTCGTGCTGACCCGGATGATTCCGGGGACGGCGGTCGGGGTGCTCGTCGGCGATCTCATCTTCACGGCGCTCGCGTTCCGCCTGGCGCGGCGGACGGGACGGACCGACGTCGCCGCGATGCCGCTGGGCCTGGACACCCCCAGCACGTTCGGCTCGTTGATCCTGATCATCGGCCCGGCGTTCACGGCGGCGCGGGGGAGGGGCCTGTCGGAGTCGGCCGCCGCCGAGCACGCCTGGTTTCTGGGGATCGCGATGCTGTTGGCGTCGGGGGTCTTCAAGCTGGCCTGCGCGCCGTTCTGCGGCTGGGTCCGCCGGCTGGCGCCGCGCGCCGGGCTGCTGGGGTCGCTGGCGGCGATCGCGCTGGTCCTGATCAGCTTCCTGCCGTTGCTGGACGTCGCCGGCCATCCGGTGGCGGGTTTCGCGTCGCTGATCGTCGTGCTGGCGACGTTCACGGCTCATTGGCGGCTCCCCGGCCGGATTCCGGGGGCGGTCGCCGCCGGGGCGCTCGGCTGTCTGGTTTACTACGGGATGAATTTCGCGGGGTTGGGCGCCGGCGTCGAGGGGAGCCCGCCGTCCAGCCTGCTGCGGTTCTCGCTGCCGTTTCCGATGGCCGCGTGGTCGGCCTGGTTCGCCTCGTCGTGGCCCGAGGCGGTCGGCTTCCTGCCGGTGGCGATCCCCCTGGCCCTGGCGACGGTCGTCGGGGGGATCGACTGCACCGAGAGCGCCTCGGCGGCCGGCGACGAGTATTCGACGGGTTGGATCGTGGCCGCGGAAGGGATCTCGACGCTCGCGGCCGGCGTTTTCGGCGGGGTGATCCAGTCGACGCCGTACATCGGCCAACCGGCCTACAAGGCGATGGGCGCGCGAGCGGCGTACACGCTGGCCACCGCGCTGTTCGTGGGGGCGGCCGGGGGGTTCGGCTATTTCGACTGGATCTTCTTCCTG
>CALCIC010000300.1 GCA_937907405.1 uncultured Isosphaeraceae bacterium
GCGGGCCCTCGGTGTATTTCCCGCTGCTGGAAGACCCCGCGATGCTGGGCGTGAGTGCAACGGCGAGGCCGGGCGAGGCCTCCGAGCAGGCGATCGGCCGTCTGGACTCGTTCGTCGCCGACACGGTCGCAAAGCCGCTCCGCGATGACGAGCGTGCTTCGGCCCGACAGGCGTTCGCGATGTTCCTGGGGACTGCGGAGATCCCTGATGGCGCCCTCGCCCAGAACCCCTACGGCGCGGCGCTCGCTCTGGCCAGGCGGGAACAACTGGGGATCGATCCGACCGCTCTGGGCCGCGCGTTCGATTCCATCACCGAACGGGACCTCCGCCGTGCGGCCGAGGAGATCTTCGCCCCGTCCCGGCGAGTCGGAGCGTGGCTTTCGCCTGCCAAATGAGGATTGATCGATCATTCATATTGCGGGGGCGATCTATGATTGGCTTGCGGACGGGACGGCTGTTGCTCGGGATGGGGACGGCGCTGGGCATATTCGGCCTCATGACCCGGAATCCTTGGCTATGGTCGGCCTGGCCGATCGCCTGCATCGCGATCGCGGTGATGAACGAGGCCGTCCTCCGTAGGCGAGCCTCGGGCGTCGAAGCGAGCGGGACGACCGGGCGGCCCGGCGGTGACGAGGCCCGGCCCTTTCGCTCCGCCGCGGATCGTTCCTGAAGTCGTCGATGACCCGGGGCGATTCTCCGTCCGAATCTCCTCGGGCGACAATTCCCGGCGCCTATCCGCATGGCTCGGGTGGCGATTTGAGTCGTCCTGTCGTAACCCTCGGTGGTACATCCCTCCTCCGGTCGGCGTCGGACACGAACTTCGGTTATCGTGAAAGTCCAGAGGAAGACGAAATGGACCGAGGGCGGCTCAGCGGTCGTGTTGAGCCCGCGGACGCAGGGCTTCACGCCGGAGCGGTGGAGTCGGTTCTGGTCGAAGGTCGACCGCTGGGAGCCCCGGTCGCCACGAGACGCGAGGCTGCTCCGTCCTGACCTGGGGACATGCGTTGATGACGTCCGATCCCGATATCGAGCGCCCTGTAACCCAACAGAAGACCATGAGGAAAGCCCGGCATATCGCGATCTGGTGCCTCGCAGCCCTTCTGTTGAGCAGTTGCGGCAGCCAATTGGCGCTTCTTATCGGTAGGTTGCGTGAATGGAAGAGCGAGGTCGCCCCCTTCGAAAGCATTGGGGGCATCGTGACAGCCACCGGGGGCGGCGACATGGGTATCTGGGCGGGAAGAGACGGCGTCGCGAAGATTCGCCTGGGGGACAAGGCCGGTGACCTCGAACTCGCCGGGCTCGCCGAGCGCATGGAACGGTTCCCTAACCTGCACACTCTTTGCCTGGAGGGTCCGAATGTGACTGATGTGGGCCTTAACCACCTTAAGGGCTTAAGGCAACTCCATTCGCTCCTTTTATATGACACGCGAGTCACGGAAGAAGCGGCGGCGAATCTCGAGCGGGAGTTGCCCCAATTAACCGTCGGTAGGATCACATTGGCACATTAATCGCGGATCGTACCCCGTCTCTGGGCCGGACCTCCCGCCGATATCGAGTGTGGAGGGCGTGACGGCCGGGTCGTCGAGCAGGGAGGCCGACCAATGAAAGTGAAAGCCACGTTAAAAGCCGCGATCGCCGGGCTCGTCCTGCTCCTCGCGGGTTGCGGCGGCCTCGAGGAATACGGCTCGCCCGGCGAGGTGTTCGAAGCGACCTTCGGCGTCAAGCCCGGGCCGTCGATCCAGGGCCTCCAGGCGGAGGGCCGGGCCTTCCGGGACAGCTCGACCTGCTACCTCAGATTCCGGTCGCCGTTGCCGCAACTCAACGGCCTCCTCGGCGCGAGCTTCACCAAGTCGACGGCGGACGAGTTCGCATCCAAGACGTCCGGCGCCGGCATCTCCGGCCCGACGCCGGCCTGGTGGACGCCCCTGGCCGGTTCGCCGACGGTCTTCCTGGAGTCGGGCGCATTCCATCCCGGCTTCACGCAAGGGCGGGCATTCGTCTCTTACGACCCGAGTTCGCAGGTCGCCCATCTGTACTGGGACGGCATCGACTGAGGGCCGACGATCATGGATTGGAGTCGGCGAGGCCCGACCTCCAGCTCGCGCCGGCCGAGAGCACGCATCGAATAAAGCGGATGGACGGGGAGTTCCCCCTTTCCCGACTCGATCTCACCGATTACAGTTTGCAAGCCGATCCAGTGAACATTTGATCCAGATGGTGGATCTCATGCGATCTGGGGGGACGTTTTGAGTCGGGTCTTCAAGCCGGCGGATCACTCCCGCGGGCCTTCTTTCACGAGATCCGTCACCGATCGTCCTCGTGACGCCACTTAAACGACGGGTGGGCGTGTTCGCGGAGAAAGTCGATCCGGAGCCTGACTCGTCGTTCCGGTTCCGGGGACGGCCCTGGGAATCCACGGCGCAAGTGCGAATCGAGGCTTATGGGGAAGGAGGCGGCGATCATGTCGGAGTCGAATCCTGATCTCGACCCCTGGCGGACGTTCTTCAAGACCTTCAAGGTCGACTCCCGTTTTGGGAAGTCGGTCCAGCCGACGAGCGCCGAGTCGCTGGACCGTTTCGAGTCCGAGGCGAGCGTGCGGTTTCCGGCGGGGTACCGCGGCTACCTTCAGGTCTTCGGGCCCGGCTGCCTGCTGGTCGGAAGCGGCTCCAAGATCCGCGAGATGTTCATCCGGGCCCCTTACTGCGCCGACCCC
>CALCIC010000301.1 GCA_937907405.1 uncultured Isosphaeraceae bacterium
CTCATGTGTAAACCGCTCTATGCCATGGGTGGAATTCCACCAGCCGATCGCCTTACGGATTTTGATTCTCGCGCGATCGACCTCGAAATCCCAAGACCCTCATCCGGCCGTTCCGGCCCGACCCCACAAGTGGGTTCCCCCCGCTCCCGGGGGGAGAAGGGATGATCGCGCCAGCCTCCGGGGGAGGCGCGACATCGAGGCTTGCGAGTCAAGCTTGGCTTCGGATTCACGGACGGCTCAACCGTCCCATGAACAGGATCGCGCCCGTTTTCACGTCGCGGATCAGGTAAAGGAACGGGTGGTCGGCGCGGAAGACGATCTCCTTGCTGGGGATCATGACCGAGGAGCGGACCCCGACGACGGCGGTCGCGGCGGCGGCCTCGGTTCCTTTTTCCTCGACCTCGACGAACGCCTTGTGGACGACGGCCGAGATCGCGAAGTCGGGCGATCCGGTGATCCCCGAGAAGTCCGCGCCCCCCTGGAACGCCAGCGGCATGCCGAGCTTCTTCAGGACGTCGTTCAGCTCGGTCTCGACCGTGGACGTGAACCGGGGCAGGCTCGCCTTCACTCGGCCCGGCTTCAAGCCGGCGAGCCAGGAGTCGAGCTTCTCGACCGACAACGAAGCCTCCAACGCCCCGAGCCCGTCCGCCCGCCTGGGCAAGAGCACGACCATCGCCAGCGAGCCGTCCTTGTACGGCAGTTCGAGCGCCTGGAACGAGTCTCCCTCGAAATAGGGGAGGCTGGCCGTCTGGTTCATCATCTTGACGCGAACGACGTCTCCCTTCGCGGGGTGGAAGTCGTCGTCGCGCGTCGCCTCGACCGAGAACGGATGAGTCCAGTAACCCTTGAAGTAGATTGCGCTCGTCAGCACGACCACGGTGTCCGAGGTGATCAACGACGGCTTGAGCAGATCCTTGATCTTGTCGCGCGTCTGATCCTCGACCCATCGATTGATCGTCCGCCGCGCGGCGTCGGCCGAATGCGCGAAGTCGACGGCCCGCGCCTCGGCTCGAAACGATTGATCGACGAGCGCCACGAAGTCCGGCTGCAACTTCTCGCGCGCGTCGATCCAGACGGCGTTCGCCATCCAGAGCCCGGCGGCCGGCTCGTTCGGCTTGGGTTCCTCGGCGTCCGCCCGCGCCTTGATCGTCCCGCGGAGGGAATCGATCCAACGGCCCAGATCGGCGAGGCCGGAGGGGCCGAGGCGGTCGAGATGAAGCGTCCGGTTCATCTGCTCGGCGGTCTCGCCGCGCGCGCCGGCCGCGGTCATCGCCAGGGCCGTGGTGATGCTCAGCGGCGAACAGAAGACGTTGCCGTCGCGATCTCGGAGCGCCCCGTACAAGTCGAGCGCGAACTGGGACGTCGACGACGCCAGCTTGGGATCGCTGGAATCGGTCGCGGCTGGGTCGATCGCGGCCGCCGCGGCGACGAGGAATGGGAGAATCGCGAACACGGGCTGCATGATTCGGGGCTCCTCTCGTCAAACGAATGGGAGTCGCGGCGCCCGGCCGATCGACTCGTTCACTCGGGAGCGGCGACGGCCGACCCGGTCTCGGGTTCTTGCCTGGTCGCGGATTTGGGGGTCGCCCCCCGAGCTTGACGGGTTCGGGAGCCGGCCTTGGCCGACGCTCGGTTCGGACGGCTCGCGCGCCCGAGGGGCGCGACCGGCTGTTCATCCTCGACCTTGGCGACGATCAGCCGGCCGTCGCTCGTCATCTTGTGATCGATCCGGCTCAAGAACGCCTGACCGAGCAGGAGCGGCACCTGGGTTTTGTCCCCCGGCATCACGGAGCAGACGACGTCCTTGACGATCACCTTTCCGACGCGGACCGAGGACAACGTCATGCTCCGGGCCTCGACGACGCTGCCGTCGGCGATCCGATGCTTGACGACGGGGTCGGTTTCCGTCGGCTTCATCCCCAACTCGTCGGCCAGCGCGGTCGAGATGATCACCTCGCTCGCGCCGGTGTCGTAGACCATCGGGACCGCGAGCTTGCCGTTGAGCATGGCGTCGACGATGTAGACCCCCCCCTCGCGGCGGCACTGAACGGTGTCCGAAGAGACCGTCGCCTCCGCCTTGTCCAAACGCTGGACGGCGGCGAGAAAGTCGCGCGACGGGCCGAGCTTGTATTTGATCTTCGGCTTCGAGGCCGCCGAGGCGACGTCCAAAGCCTGAACAACGGCTTCGTCCTTCGCCAGGGCCTCATACTTGGCGACGGCCGCGTCGACGAGCCCGCGCAGGCCGAGCATCGATTCGAGAAACCGTTCGCGGCGCTGGGTCAGCTCGGCCTGAACCTTCTGCCCTTGCTCGGGGTCGGCGTCCATCCGGCGGAGGGTGTTCAACTGCTCCGCCACCTGGTTCGACTCCGACACGATCTGGTTGCGCTGGGCGACGACCTGATTCCGCTGCGCGATCGCGAAGGCGCCGCCGCCGGACTGTTCGATGACGGAGATCTGCCGGCCGGTCTCCTGGATCTGCTGCTGCAAGAACTGATAGCTCTGAGACAGCTCTTCGATGTTCGCCCGCCGCTGCCGCTCCGCCGCCCGGAACCGTTCGTAGTAATCGAGCCCCTGGCCGAAGCTCTTCTGGAGCGCGGCGAACTCCTTGTAGCTCTTGAGGACGTCGGCCTCGTCGAGCAGGATGTACGCGCCCCCTGATCGCTTCAATTCGTGCTGCTTGAACACGTCCGCGGTCGAAGCCGAGACCTCCTGCGCCGCGCCGGCGGAATGCGCCAGGCAGCCGACCAGGAAGCAGGCCAGTCCGGTCCGCCGAACGACTTGACGCATGCTCATTGATTCGATCCTCCGGGAGAATCCCGCGCGCAAGACGTAGGAGGTCCGCGATACGGCGCGCGACCAGGACTATCTTACGAAGTCCGGGATGAGTCGGAAAGGATCGATCTCGATCGACGGAAGGGACGCCCCGGGGGGCTCGCCTGGAAGGCGGCGGTCAGCGGCGCGAGCCGCCCGACCCCCGGTCGCGCTTGGCCCCGGAAGGGCCGGGACGACGGCCCGGGAGCCTCGGCTGGCCTTCGGCTTCTCCCGCGATCGCGGCGCCCTCGCCGCAAATCCTCGTCACCATGTACGTGCCGCTCTTGGGATTGCGCTCGATGTCGACCAGCTCCAGATTGTCGCCGTCCTCCAGCAGATGCGTGAAGCTGCGATAGCCGTAATAGCTCTCGTCGAACGAGGGCTTCTTGCGCTTCATCGTGTCCTTGATCATCGATGCGTAGAGCACCTCGTGGTTTTCGCGTCGCAGCGCCGTGCAGGCTTCGAGCAGCAGGCTGAACACCTCGCGCTGCTTCTCCGGCAAGTTGGGGGGCAGGAACGAGTTCAGGTCGATCGCCAACTGCTGCTCGTTCTGCTCCTGACGCTCGAGGTCCTCGTAGTAGATGAACTCGTCGCAATTGTCGCGGAGCAGCTCGGAGGTCGACCCCTTCATCCCCAGCCCGATCACGTGCTTGCCGTTCTCCTTGAGCTTGGAGACCAGCGGTGAGAAGTCGGAATCGCCCGAAACGATCACGAACGTGTCGACGTGGAGCTTGCTCCAGGCCAGGTCCATCGCGTCGACGACCAGGCGAATGTCGGCCGAGTTCTTGCCCGTCTGCGAACGCTTGGGGATCTCGATCAGTTCGATCGCCGACTCATGAAACGGCGACGTGTAAGCCGGGAACCGGCTCCAGTCGGCGTATGCTTTTTTAACGATCAGCTTCCCTTTTTCGACCAGCCGCTCAAGTACCTTCTGGATGTCGAACTTGATCTTGCGCTGTCCTTGAAAACCCATCGCGAGGTTCTCAAGGTCGATGAAAACCGCCAGGTTACGTTCGCGTTCGCGATCAACTTTGGTCATGGGTCGAGGCACTCGCGCCGAGCTACGGGGGGTTCTTGAAATTGAGATGAGAGAGCTTCGATCCCCATTCTCGTTTCGACAGACCCGAGACCGAGATCCTCAATCGTCGCTTCATGCTACGGCAATTCGTCAAACGACTCAAGCCGACGCTCGTTCAACACCCATCGCGCCACGCAGCATGCAAATCCCGTCGGCAAACCCACGATCCGCAACGCGAGTCCGCCAAGCGACGCCTCCAGGTCGGAACCTGGCTGACGTCCAACGCACGGGCGCCGACCGGCGTCCCCCCAAGAAGCCTGGAAGCCGATCCCGAAGCGTCATCACGCGCAGGACTCTGATCGCCGACGCCGGGTCCCACCACGATCGTCGTGCGATTCCCTCGCCTCCGAGGCGGGCTGGTCTCAATCGTCACGGAACCCCGAACACGGGCCTAATCCGATCGTCCGAGGTAGTCCAGCGGTCGCAATCAGCCAAAGCCGGCGCCTTGGGAGTCTGTACCATGGAATCCGATCAGACGGCTGAGTAGATTATTAACATCCAAGAGATTTGGATAGATTGGAAGCCATGTGCAGTCTAAGCCGATGGCGATGACTGTGCGGACGATGCATGAGTCGCCATGATGGAAACGAGTTCGACGTCGAAGGGATACTCTCTTTATTAGGCGGTTTTTTGGAGGGGGGATCGACATGAGTTTCAACAGGCGGATCTTAGGCCGCGCGGCCTGGGCCGGTTTGGCGGCCGGTCTTTCCTTGGCGATGATCGCCCAGGGAGCGGAGGCTCCGAAGCCGTCGGCGCAGAGCGGCCATGCGGCCGGAGCGACCACCACGGTGCTCGTTCCCCAGACCCAGACCACGTATGAGACTGTCTACGACGTTCAGTGCGTCCAGGTCCCGGTGACCGTGAACGAGACCCGGTACAGGACCGAGTGCCGCACTGAGACCGTGCCGGTCACCCGGACCATCACCGAGAGCGTGCCGGTGACCGTCAACGAGACCCGATACAAGACCGAGTGCCGCACCGAGACCGTGCCGGTCACCCGGACCGTCACCGAAAGCGTGCCGGTCACGGTCGACCAGACCCAGTACAAGACCGAGTACCGCACCGAGACCGTGCCGGTCACCCGGACCGTCACCGAAAGCGTGCCGGTCACGGTCGACCAGACCCAGTACAAGACCGAGTACCGCACCGAGACCGTGCCGGTCACCCGGACCGTCACCGAAAGCGTGCCGGTCACG
>CALCIC010000302.1 GCA_937907405.1 uncultured Isosphaeraceae bacterium
GGGGAACAACGCGATCAGGGCGACGACCGCCAGGGTCGTGCCGAAGCCGATCTGGAGATCGCGGCGGGTCCAGAGCGGGCGGAACCCCGACCGTCGACGGAGTCGACTCCATCGCTTGTCGATCGGCTCGCCCGTCGAGGCGTCGTAAAGGGCGGCAAGCAGCAGCAGGTCGCGGCGCTGATCGAGGCTGAGGACCGACAGGTCGACCTTCTCGGCCGTCAACAGGTCGACGAGCTGCGTCACGCCGAGCGAGAGGATCGCGTCCATGTGGTCCTGAAGCTGCCAGCGTTTCAGGACTTGCGCCGTGTCGTTGGTGTTGAGGGCGACTCGGAAGTTGTCCAGGTACGGGTTGAAGTCGTCGTAGGAGATGACGAACACCCGCTCCGAGGGGTTGGCCTGGTTGAATTCGTCGATCTCCGAGGTCGCTTGCAAGCGGAGGGCCGTCTTGCCGCTCCCTTTCTCGCCGAAGACCAACGCCGTCGAAGGATCGGCCGGGCTGCCGAAGAACTTGTTCCAGGCGGGGTGATGGATCGTCGCCATGCATCTTCGTTTAAAGACCGTGTCGGTCTGGGCGTCCTCTTCGCTGAACGGATTCCCTTTGATGCCATGATGTTCGAGAAATTGTTCCGTCTTCATTCCGGGCGCGGCCTTTCGTCTGGGATCGCCGGCGTGGTCGCGGCTCTCGTCTCACCTCTGGCATTCTCAAATCCACTCGACGAACGCCGTCGAACGGTTTTCGTCTTACCCGATTCCGGCGCGGATCGCAATCTCAGGCGGAGTCGCGCGAGCCGACGTCCGGCGATCGAAGCGGGCGCGGAGGGGACCCTCCTGATCACGCTCCGCGACCGCAACGGATTGAGACCGGGACTTCGAATGATCGGGCCTCGCGACGGCGGCTCCACGATCTTTCGGCACCCCCTCGTCGCGCGTCCCAGACGAGCGCGCGGTTGACGCGATCGTGGCGCGGGCCGTACGATTCGATCGGTGGGCGATGATCGCGGACCTCGATCGATCCAGGAGTGCGGCCTGGTGGGAAAGCAGCGGCAAGCGCGCCTCGTTCTGAGCGTCATGGGCGCGATCGGCCTGGGCCTGACCGCGTTGGGTTGCGAGCCCGCGGAATCGTCGGCGCAGCCCGAGCCGTTGCGGATCGCCGCGGCGACCGATCTTCAGCGGGTGTTGCCGGCTCTCGTCGAGGCGTACAGGTCCCACGACCCGGACGTGGTCGTAACCTTCGGCGCGTCGGGCCAGCTTGCCGAGCAGATCCGCAAGGGGGCGCCGTTCGACGTCTTCATGGCGGCCAACATGAAGTTCGTGACGGACCTTGAGGCCGAGGGCGCGGTCGAGCGGGGTTCGGCGAGGCCGTACGCGCGGGGATCGCTGGTTCTCGCCGTTCATCAGGCCGCGCGCGGGTCGGTCGGGTCGTTGGCCGATCTGACGAAGCCGGAAGTTCGCAAGCTGGCGATCGCCAATCCCAGGTTCGCTCCATACGGGGCGGCGGCGCGCCAGGCCCTTGAGCGCTCGGGGTCGGCCGAGGTTCTGGCGCCCAGGCTCGTCATCGCGGAATCGGTGCGGCAGGCGTACATCTACGTCGAGCAGGGGGACGCCGAGGCGGCCCTGGTGAGCCGTTCGCTGATCGTCGACGGCGGCGGGCTCAAGGTGATCGAGGTCGATCCCGGCCTTTACGATCCGTTGATCCAGGGGCTCGGGGTCGTCGCGCGGTCCGACAAGCTCGACCGGGCCCGCCGGTTCGCCGAGTTCGTCGTCGGCGAGGGAGGACGGGCGATCCTCGGGGAGCACGGCTTCCATGCTCCTGGGGACGAAGGCGGTTCGCATGGGGGATGATCTGGGGCCGCTCTGGCTCTCTTTGAAGGTCGCCGCCTCGGCGACCTTCCTGATCATCGCGGCGGGCTTGCCGTTGGGCTTGGTGCTGGCCCGGAGCCGTTTTCCGGGCAAGGGCCTGTTGGCTGGCCTGCTGGTCCTGCCGCTGGTCCTGCCGCCGACGGTTCTCGGGTATCTCTTACTCCAGGCGGTCGGCAAGCGGACCCCGCTGGGGAGCTGGCTCGACGAGACCCTCGGGATCGTGCTGGTCTTCCACTGGTCGGGGGCCGTGCTGGCCTCGGCCGTGGCGGCGTTTCCACTCTTTCTGCTCCCCGCGCGCGGCGCGTTCGAGGCCGTCGACCCCGCCCTGGAAGACGCCGCGCGGCTGCTGGGACGAGGCGAGCTTTCGGTCTTCGGGGCGGTGACCCTGCCGCTGGCCTGGCGCGGGTTGGCCGCGGGCGCGGCGTTGGCCTTCGCCCGGGCGCTCGGGGATTTCGGGGCGACGATGATGGTCGCGGGCAATATTCCGGGACTCACGCGGACGGCCTCTCTGGCGATCTACGACGCCGTTCAGGAAGGCGATTCGACGCGGGCGGCCTGGCTGACGCTCTGGATCTCGGTGATCTCGATCGCCGCGCTGGGCTTCGTTCAGTGGACGCTGCCCGAGCGGGGGCGGCGACCTTGAGCGCCCGCCGGCCGGTCCTTGAAGTCCAGCTCGCCCGCCGCGTTCATGACGATCTGACGATCGACGCGGAGTTTGGACTCGACGCCGAAATCGGCGTGGTCTTCGGCGCCTCGGGATCTGGAAAGTCGACGCTCCTGCGCCTGATCGCCGGGTTGATCCGGCCGGATTCGGGCCGGATCGCCCTGGGGGACGACCTGCTGTTCGACTCCAG
>CALCIC010000303.1 GCA_937907405.1 uncultured Isosphaeraceae bacterium
CAACGCGTCAGCCACGTAATGGTCGGCGAGTTCATGATCGCCCGCGAAGATCGCCTCAAGCGGAACGTCGAGCGCGGGCTTCGGCCTGCCGTCGAGATAGATCTTTATGTGCTCGTTCTTGCGGTCGAGCAGGCCCGGACGCTCGCCGCTGGTGTGCGTCGTCCAGATCCGCTGGATCACGCCGGGACCGTCCAACTCGGCGAGGACCGAGTCGCCTTCCTCGACGCGGATCTTCGAATACGTGCCTTTGAATCCGTCGTCGTTCCCCCCCGTCCGGTCGTACGAGCTGAACCCGACGACGTGGACCCCCGGGGCGCGCAAACGAGCGAGGCGGTCGAGTTCGTGAAGATCGACGGGCGAACCCGAAGGGACGTAGCCGGGCGCCGCGACGGGCCGATCCTGGCCGGCCAGGGCGATCGCAAGGACGGGGACGAGGATGATCAGGTTCATCAGCGTGGGTACTCGTTCGCGGCGTAGGGAAGGATTCGGCCGAAAGCACGATGCTGGAAACGGGTTGAGAAGCGCCGTATCCTGGTGCGGACTTCGGGACATGCCCGGCGGTCCTGAGTGTGCGGCCCCCCGCGACCCGCTGTCAAGCGTCCGCGTTCCTGGAAAGGCTCCTCGATGAATCGCAACGCACGGCGTCTGTGCTTCCTTGCTCTCAGCGCTTGTCTTCTTGGGCCGTTGCGTCTCGCGGCGTCCGAGCCCCCGGAAACGGCGATGCTCGGCTTCGCGCCGGCGTCGCGCGACGAGCATCGCGAGGCTGAGGTCCGAGCTTTGGCGGTCCCCACCCCCAAGAGCGCCCGGAGCTGGCTTCGGACGCTGACGGCCGAACCCCACGTCGCCGGGACCGACGCCGACCGCCGCACCGCCGAGTTCGTCCGCGACCGTCTGAAGGAATGGGGATGGTCGGTCGAGATCGTTCCTTACGAGGTCCTTCTCAACTACCCGGGCTCGCGACCGACGCTCCAAATTCTTCGTCCCGAAGTCATAAGCCTCGACGTCGAGGAAAAGCCCGTCGTCACCGACAAGGATACGGCGAACTCGCTCGCCTTCCCGTCATTCAACGGCTACGGCGCGTCGGGGACCGTCCAAGGCCAGGTGGTTTATGTGAACTACGCGCGGCCCGAGGACTTCAACGCCGTCGAGAAGCTCGGCGTCTCCGTCAAGGACAAGATCGTCCTCGCCCGCTACGGCGGCCTGTTTCGCGGACTGAAGGTGCTCAACGCCCAGAAGCGCGGGGCGAAGGGGATCTTGATTTATTCCGACCCCGGCGACGACGGTTACGTCGAGGGGGACGTCTACCCCGACGGCCCCTATCGGCCCGAATCGGCCGTGCAGCGCGGCAGCGTCCAGTTCCTGTCGCTCGGCCCCGGCGATCCCTCGACGCCGAACGGACCCTCGACCCCCGGCGCGGATCGCCTGCCGTTCGATCAGTTTCAAGGCTTTCCGCTCGATGACAAGGAGCGGGCCGCGTGGGAGAAGAAGACCGGCCTCAAGCGGGACGAGTACTTCGCCACGATCCCCTCGCTGCCGATCGGCTACGGCGCGGCGGAAAAGATCCTCAGGCGACTGGCCGGCGCCAACGTCCCCAAGGGCTGGCAAGGGGGCCTGCCCCTGGCCTACCACGTCGGGCCTGGGCCGGTCGAGGTGCGGCTTCACGTTTACAACGAGTACGCGTTGCGGACGATCTGGAACGTCGTCGCCAAGCTCCCCGGCGCGGTCGAGCCCGATCGCTGGGTGATGCTGGGCAATCACCGAGACGCCTGGGTGTACGGCGCGGCCGATCCCGGCAGCGGCACCGCGGCGACCCTCGAAACCTGCCGGGCCCTCGGCGAAGCCGTCCGCGCCGGCTGGAAGCCGCGCCGGACGATCGTCTACGCAAGCTGGGACGCCGAGGAGTACGGCCTGGTCGGCTCGACCGAATGGGCCGAGCAGTTCGCCGACGAGCTCGACCGCAAGGCCGCGTTAATGCTCAACGTCGACGTCGCCGTGTCCGGCCCCGACATGCGGTTGAGCGGCGTCCCGTCGCTCCGCGACCTGCTGCTCGAATCAGCCGCCGCCGTGGTCGACGTTCGCTCGGGCCGATCGCTCCGCGACGTCTGGCTCGAATCCCAACGCAACGCCTGGGCCGCGAATCTCACGCTCGACCACGTCGACTCGTTCTGGCTCCGGCCGAGGAATCTCAATCAACGTCGGAACGAGGCCCGCGACTTTGCGCCGCATTTGAACCCGCTAGGCTCTGGCTCCGACTACACGGCGTTCATCGATCACCTTGGCGTGGCGTCGCTGGACGTCGGGTTTTCGGGCAGGTACGGCGTCTATCACTCGATGTACGACGATTTCAACTGGATGGAGAAGTTCGGCGATCCCGAATTCCTCACGCATACGATGGCGGCGCGGCTCTATACGGTCCTTCTCATGCGCGCCGCGCGCGCCGACGTACTCCCCTTCCGTTTCGTCCCTTATGCAAAAGCCCTTCGCCAGTACGTGGATGAGCTACGGCTGATGCGTCTCCGTAAGGTCCGCAAGTCCGAGAAGCCTGGATCGCCCGCGGAGAAAGAATTCCAGGGCGCGGGCGACCTCGCCGACTCGGTTCTCCGGTTTGACGAACAAGCCCGAGAGCTCGACCAGGCGCTCGACGCCCTCGCATTAAAGGACGGAGCGAGCGCCGAGGCGATTGAAGCGCTCAACGCGGCCCTTACACGGCTGGAGCGGGCGTTCCTGATCCCAGGCGGGCTCGACGGCCGTCCGTGGTTCAAGCACGCAGTCTACGCGCCCGGGCTGACGACCGGATACGCCTCCTGGCCGTTGCCGGCGGTCCGCGAGGCGATCGAGATGAACAAGGAAGACAAGCTGAAGGGGGCCGTCGACAGGACGACCGCCGCCGTCGACGCGGCGACGGAATCGCTCAAAAAGGCGTCGGCCCTCGCGGTGGAGGCCGCGAAAACCGTCCCGCCGAGGTGATCGATTTACGCATCCGAGAGCGACGCCGTTTCCGTGGGGCGGCGTTTTTGGTTGAATACCCTATTCGACCAATTCGGCGCGCCGACGCTCGCTCCGGCTCGCCGGAGAGAAGGAACTAATACGAATGAACTCCCCCACGTCCGCCGCTCCCCACTCCGTGACCTTGCCCCGAGTGCTGGGGCCGCTCACCGCGCTCTGCGTCGTCGTCGGGTCGGTCATCGGCTCCGGGATCTTCATCGTGCCGGCCAGCGTCGCCAAGGAGGTGCCGTTTCTGGGTGGGATCATCGCCGTCTGGATCATCGGCGGCGCGTTCTCGGCGGCGGGGGCGCTCACAATGGCCGAACTCGGGGCCATGATGCCCCGGGCCGGCGGTCCTTACGTCTACCTTCGCGAAGCGTACGGGCCGATCCCCGCGTTCCTGTTCGGCTGGTCGGAATTCACGGTCTCGCGCGCCGGGTCGATGGCGACGCTGGCCGCGGCGTTCGCCCGGTATTTCATCCAGATCGTCCCCCCTCCGTCATTCGTCGGCGGCGCGGTCTGGCAGGCGGCCGCCGCTTGCACCGCGATTGCGATCGTGACGGTCGTCAACATCTTGGGGACGCGTGGCGGCGGCGGGCTTCAGGTCGCCGGGACCTTCGTGAAAGTCGGCGGCGTGCTCGCGTTGATCGGATTGCCGTTCTTCGTGACGGGCGGGAGCGTCAGCAATCTCGGGCCGATCTGGCCGGAACGCGTCGACGGCTCGCTGTTCGCCGGCGTCATGGCGGCGATGGTCGGCATCTTGTGGGCTTACGACGGCTGGATGAACGTCACGCCGCTGGCCGAGGAGATCAAGGAGCCCGAGAAGAACATCCCCCGGGCGATGATCTGGGGGATGGCGGTCCTGGTCTCCCTCTACGTGGCGGTGACGCTCTCCTATCACTACGTCCTGCCGATGGCCGAGATGGCCGCCGCCGACGAGCCCCAGGGAGGCATCACAAAGGCCGTGGCCGCCGTTTATTGCAAGGCGCTCCTGGGCGGCTACGGCGTGATCGCGATCTCCGCCCTGGTGATGTGCTCGACGTTCATCTCGCTCAACGGCAACGCGCTCACGGGGCCGCGCTCCTATTTCGCGATCGCTCGCGACGGGATGCTTCCCGAATGGTTTCAGCGCGTCCATCCTCGGTTTCAGACTCCCGCCCCGGCGATCTTCTCTCAGGGCTTGTGGGCGATCATCCTGACCGCGGCGGGGACGGCGCTGGTCGTCATGCCGCCTCCCGGCTCGACCTCCAACGTGCCGGAGTTCCTCGGTTCCGCATTGCGGACGCTGCACAAGACGCCGCTGTACGACATTCTTCGCACTTACGTGATCTTCGGCGCGACGATCTTCTACATGCTGACGATCACCAGCGTCTTCGTGCTCCGCTTCAAGCGGCCCGACCTGCCGCGCCCCTACCGCACGTGGGGCTACCCGTTCACGCCGTTGCTGTTCATCCTCGGGTCGTGCGTGCTGCTGGGCGACATGCTCCGGAACGAGCAGAGCCGGGGCCAGGCGGTCGCCGGCGCCGTACTGATGCTGCTCGGGCTCCCCGTCTACTTCTGGTTCCGCAAGCCGTCCCGCCAGGTCGCGTCAGCCGATTGATCGCCGCACCGCCTCCTCGATCGACGGTCGATCCAGATCGGGAAGCAAATCGGCGAGCCGCGTCGTGGCGAGCGACAGGTCGGCCGGGCGCGGTTCGTTGAACGCGACCTCGGCCCGGCCGTTGGAGGAGACGAGCGACCCGTCGAGGCCGAGTGCGTCGGCGACCCGTCTCATGAACGCGAATCGGCTCAACCGTTCTCGGCCGCCGACGTGCGCGAGCCCCTCGAAATCCGAGCCGACGAACGCGACCAGCGCCTCGGCCGCCGTTTGGTAATCGAGCGGCGTGCGGTACTCGTCGTGAAAGAACGTCTGCGGAGTCCCGGCGCGGAGGGCCCCGACGGCGCGGTCGAAGAAACCCGGGCGACCGCAACGCGTCGGCCCGAACAAGAGCGACAGCCTGGCGACGACCCCGCCGGGAGCGCGCAGCACGGCGAGCTCCGCCTCGCGCTTGGTCCGCCCGTAGGCGAGTATCGGGGCCGGCTCGTCATCCTCGACGTACCACGATCGCGCGCCGTCGAAGACCATGTCGGTCGACGTGAACACGATCCGGCGGCCCCGATCGCGGCACCAATCCGCCAGGTGGCGGGGCGCGTCCACGTTGACGATCCGACCCCGCTCGGGGGCCTTGAAGACCTGATCCGCGGCGCTCACGGCGCCGGCG
>CALCIC010000304.1 GCA_937907405.1 uncultured Isosphaeraceae bacterium
TACGGGGCCGGCACGCTCACCCAGATGACCGACCGCGGCCTGCTCACCGACCGCTCGCCCGACGCCCAGCAAGAGGACGTTGAGAAGCCCCAGCAAAAGCGGGCGGGCAAGGCGAAGTCGGACAAGACCAAGATCACCATCACCTGGGCGGACAAGATGACCTTCGAGGGGGTGACGGTCGATCCGTTCAACCGGCCCGCCGCCAAGGCCGTCTTCTACAACAACGCCCGGGCCGAGATGGAAGACGCCGTGCTCTACGCCGGCGAGTCGCTGACCACCTACACCGACCAGCCGATCCCGCTGGCCGAGTTCGGCAAGCTCGCCCAGAAGCCGAAGGCCGAGAAGGCCGCGAACGCCGAGGACCTGCCGGCGCCGGCCGCCGAGGACGAGAAGCCCAGGCCCGACCTCGCGCTGCTCGTCTGCAAGGGCAAGGACGACGCCGCGCACGAGCGCGACATGGCAGTGGCGATCACCCGCAAGGTCGATCCCGACCGGCCGATCATCGCCAGCCTTCAGAAAATCGCGGTCAAGAAGCTGACCTACGACCGCCGCAGCGGCGAGTTCCTCGCGCCGGGGCCGGGCATGGTCTTCCTCTACGACCGCGAGAAGGACCCGACCAGGCCGAAGACGGTTCCCAGCCTCGGCGCGGCCGACGCGCCTCGGCGGACCGTCGTGCGGACCGCCTATCAGTCCGGCGACGAGGGGGACGACAAGGTCGCCGTCCGCAACGCCGACCCCGCGGCCGCGGCCGCCCGACGGGCCGACCCTCCCAAGTCGCTGGCGCCCCCGTTGATCCTCACCCAGGTCCAGTTCAACAAGGAGATGCGGGGACGGTTCGGCACCGGCAGACAGGACGACGTCAACCAGCAGCGCTGGGCCGAGTTCTTCGGCGGGGTCCAGACCGCCCGATGCGAGGTCCCGGACGCGTCGGCGAAGCTCAATTACGACCACCTGCCGGCCAACGCCTACTTCCTGACGTCGGAGACCCTCCGCGTCATCACCGAGCCGCCGCCGGCCGGCTCGCCCCGGGGCGCGTCGACCCGCAACTTCCTCAAGGCCTGGGACAACGCCACCGTCTTCACCAAGGACACGACGCTCCAGGCCGACACGATCACCTACGACTCGCTCAACGACCTGGTCTACGCCAACGCCCATGAGGGCCGCAAGGTCCACATCGTCCAGCAGGCCGGCGTCGGCCAGCCGGGCTCGCCGGGCACGGCGTCGGCCGTTCGGATGAACCCCAGGACCGGCGCCCTCGACGTCGCCAACCCGCGCGACATCCAGTTGATCGACAACAAGACCGGCGCCCGGCCCAAGGCGGTCGAGCTGGTCGATCCCGACCCCAACGCCAAGGCCGGCCCCCCCGCCAAGGCCAAAGAACCCCCCAAGAAGAAGAAGCGCCCCGCCGTCAACCCGCTCGAACGCCGGGGGTACACCGGAAGCTGACCATCCGAAGCGGCGTCGGCCCCGGCGACCGAACCGAGGGCCTGACGCCCGCCCCCTCCCTGTTGCGCGGCGCGCGTCGAGAAGTCCTGACAAAAATTGTTAAATTTGTCTTGGATTCATCCAGAGAACGTCGGCAAGAATAAGAAGGACCGCCTCGGGCGTCGCCCTCTTGTCAAACCCTTGTTTTCGGGATGCCGCATCATGTCACACCACGCCCCCGACGCGAAGAAACAGAACTGCCAGGCCTCTGACGACCGCTCGTCCGCCACGGGCGGAATTCGCGTCTTCGATGGCGCGACCGCCGGCGCGCGGTGGTCGAGCTGGGAGAGCCTCGGCGGCGCGCTCTCCTCGGGACCGGCCGCGGCGTCATGGTCGGCGTACCGCCTCGACTGCTTCGTCCGGGGCACGGACGGCGCCATGTGGCACAAGGCATGGAACGGCTGGCGATGGTCGGCCTGGGAAGGGCTCGGCGGCGTCCTCACCTCCGATCCCGCCGCCGTTTCCTGGGGCGCGAACCGGATCGACTGCTTCGTCCGAGGTACGGACGACGCCCTGTGGCACATGGCGTGGGACGGCGCGCGGTGGTCGGCCTGGGAGAGCCTCGGCGGCGTGCTCACCTCGGGGCCGGCCGTGGCGTCGTGGTCGGCGAACCGCCTGGATTGTTTCGTCCGAGGAGTCGGCGACGGCCTCTGGCATAAATCGTGGGACGGCGCGCGGTGGTCGGGCTGGGAGAGCCTCGGCGGCGCGCTCGCCTCCGACCCCGCCGTCGTCTCCTGGGGCGATAATCGGATCGACTGCTTCGTCCGGGGCACCGACGACGCCCTGTGGCACATGGCGTGGGACGGCGCGCGGTGGTCGGCCTGGGAGAGCCTCGGCGGCGTGCTCACCTCGGGGCCGGCCGTGGCGTCGTGGTCGGCGAACCGCCTGGATTGTTTCGTCCGAGGGGTCGGCGACGGCCTCTGGCATAAATCGTGGGACGGCTCGCGATGGTCCGGTTGGGAAAGCCTCGGCGGCGACCTCACCGCCAACCCCGCCGCCGTTTCCTGGGGCGCGAACCGGATCGACTGCTTCGTCCGGGGCACGGACAGCGCCATGTGGCACAAGTGGTGGGCCTGATCGCGGCCCACAAAGGATTCCAGCGCATCAGCCTCCGCTATCGGCCGCGCCTTTGCGCGTGTTAATGTACGACAGGGCGGCGGCGACGCGCGGCGCTCGACCGGCCGACGAGAGAGCTTTCCCACCCGTCGGAACGGGGGCGATGATGCGCGGAGCCTGGAGACTTAACCGGCGGCGACGACTCGGCGGCCTGCTCGCGATGCTCGTCGCGATCGGAGCCGGCGCGACGGCGAAGGCCGACGACGAGGCCGCGAACGACGTCGTCGTCTCGGGGACGGTCGTCGACGAGGCCGGCAAGCCGGTCGCCGGCGCCGAGGTGCGGGGGATCAACGGCCCGGACAAGCTCGTTCCCGTGAAATCGACACCGCACGGATCGTTCCGTCTGAAGCTCCGGTGGTACGGCGCGGGCCGGATCTTCGCGCGGCTCGTGGCGGACGTCGGCGACGGCCGTCTCGGCTATCTACTCGTCTCCCAGGACGTGGAGCAGGTCGAGACGGTGAAGATCGTCGTGAAGCCCTCGCGCGCGATCGAAGTGCGCGTCGTCGATCCGGAGGGCCGGGCGATCGAGGGGGCGGACGTCCATCTGCTTTCGAACCTCGCTCAGCTCGTCGAGGGCCGGACCGACGCCGACGGCCGATGGACCGCCGACGCGCCCGCCGACGCCGTCAACTGGGCCGTATACGCGCTCAAGTCGAAACTCGGCTTCGACTACGCAGCCACGGCGCGGACGCGGCCCTCATTGTAATCTCCGCCCCCGCTGCCCGAGCGGCTGACGCTCACCCTCGACAGCGCGCGGCCGCCACTCCGCGTCAAGACCATCGATGAATCCGGCAAGCCGCTCGCGGGCGTGCTGGTCGGCCCCTGGCTCATCAAAAAGCCCGGCCGCGATTCGAGCCTGAACGGGATGAGCGAGGCCATGCTCAAGACAGACGCCGCCGGCGTCGCCACGTTCGACTGGCTGCCGTTGCAAATCGAGGACCAGTTCGCGATCCTCGCCCGGTCGCCGGGACGTTATCTCCCCAATCACCACGCGGCGGTTTTCGCCGACAAGCCGACCGACGAGGTTACGCTCGAGCTCAGCGCTTACCAGAGAATGACCGGGCGAGTCACGACGGCCGACGGCCGGCCGTCGGCCGGCGCGTTGGTTCAGGTCGAGGGCGATGGGGCGGATCACAAGACTTCCAGCGCCCTGGCCCGCACGGGCCCCGACGGCCGATACGCGCTGGACGTCGAGGGCGAGCAGGCTTACATCGTCACGGCGAGGAAGGGCGGACTAGCCGCCCCCTACAAGTGGGGCGTGATCGTCCGCTCCGGGAGGCCGGTCGAGGGCGTCGACCTCGTCCTCGGCCCAGCGACCCACGTGAAGGGCCGGGTGACCGTCGGCGACGACCGGAAGCCGACCGCGAAAGTCTCCATGATCGCCGAGATCGACAAGGGGCCGATCCCGGCCGAGCTGATGCGCGAGGGGAGCCGCCCGGGTTTCGGCATGGGCATGTCGATCGTGCAACAGACCGACGACGAGGGCCGCTATGACTTCCAACTCGGCCCGGGCGAGTACACGATCCGAGGCCCCGCGCGCGTCGAGCCCGTCGCGCTGACGA
>CALCIC010000305.1 GCA_937907405.1 uncultured Isosphaeraceae bacterium
CTCTCGTACGCCCGCGAGCTGGCCGAGCGGGGGTACGTGGCGATCGTCCCCGACTATCCCAACTTCGGCGAATACCATCTCGACGTCTACGCCAAGGGGTACGCCAGCGCCTCGATGAAGGCGATCTGGAACAACACCCGGGCCGTCGATCTGCTCGTCTCGCTGCCGGAGGTCGACCCCGAGCGGATCGGCGCGATCGGCCACTCGTTGGGGGGGCATAACGCGATCTTCACGGCGCTCTTCGAGCCCCGCATCAAGGCCGTGGTCTCGTCGTGCGGTTTCAACGCCTTCCCATATTATTACAAGGGGAACATCGCCGGCTGGTCGCACAAGGGGTATATGCCCCGACTCCGCGACCGCTACGACCTCGATCTGAAACGGGTCCCGTTCGACTTCCCCGAGTTGATCGCCGCGCTGGCCCCGCGGCCGTTCTTCACGAACTCGCCGCTGCACGACGCCAACTTCGAGGTCGAGGGGGTCCGCGTCTGCCTCGACGCCGCCCGGCCGGTGTATCGGCTCTACGGCGCTGAAGACGCGCTCCAGGCCGTCCAACCCGACGCCGAGCACTCGTTCCCGGCGTCCGCCCGCGACGCCGCCTATCAGTTCCTCGACCGTCGGCTGAAATGAGGGACGCGGCCGACGGCTCGGGCCGAGCGGGTCGACGCGAGTCGCCCCCCGGAGATCGGACGGGCCGGCCTGGCGTCGCCGGGAGCATGATGTGTAATGTATCTTCCGGCGGATAACGTGCCATGTAATGTATTGGAGACGGGGCTTGAATCCGACTGCGGAGCAAGGCGCCCTCGCCCAATGACCCTGCCCTGCCGCGGCGGGTCGATGATCGGTATTCTCGATGGGGCTGACTTTGATGTCGAATGAGCCAAACAAGGGCGCTTCGCGCGAGGACGAGTACGCCGAGGCCGATCGGGGATCGCAAGACGAGGGTATGGGCGGCTTCGACGACCACCCCTACCGCGGCGAGGAACTCGGCGGCGCGACGGCCGAGGTGTGCGCCGGCTTCGATCCCGACCCGCTCCGGTTCGCATATTATCAGCCGGCGATGCGGATCCTGATCATCTTCCTCGTCGTCGTGGCGGCCCTCGCCGCGGGCGCGTTCGGCGGCGGTTATGCGCTGCACGCCCCCGGAGGAGGGTGGTGGCCCGGGATCTTGGCCGCCGCATGTTACATGGTCGGCGCGTTCCTGGTGTTCGTGGGCCTGCTCGCGCTGCTGTTCCTCGTGATGGGCTACAACTCCTCGGCGAAGTACTTCAAGAGCGCGTTGCTGACGCCCGCCGTGGTGGTCGAGGAGAAGCCGCTGGTCCTGGTGGCCCTCGCCCCCCTGGGCGACGGCTCCGGGCCCGGATACAGCGGCCTCCGGAGGGTCGACCTCTACTCGTCGGGGCTCCCCGTTCATCCCCACAAGCGGGGCGAGCGGGTGCCCTGCGTCTCGGCGTTCGAACGGGGGGAAGGGCTGGATCGGTGGGTCTGCTTCCTGCCCGAACCGATCTCCTGGGGGACCGGGAGTCGCAAGCTCATCGAGCAATGCCTTGGGCGTCTCGAAGACAAGGACTTCGACCGCCTCGACGCCTTCATCGCGCAGGGCCTGACGCCGAAGGACGACGAACTCATCCTGCTCGACGAGGAGGGGCGGCGTCTCGATACGCTCTCGATCAGCGCGGAGAAGGAGAAGTATCGCGCCCAGCAGGGGGCGTAAGGCCGTCAGCCCCGGCGTCGACGCTCTCCGGCGGGGCCTCCCGGCCGGTCGTGGATCGCGTCCGACCGGTTTTTTTGGGTTGACACGGTGGGCTGAATCGGTAGAGTGATCGTCGAGTCGTCAGGGCTGGAGTGCGCCTCGTGCTTTTTCGCATCATGGTGGCTCGGGCCTGAGGCTCGACAACAGGATTTGACCACGCCTCAACTGGATGAGGGCGCCATGGATCGACGCATCCTCGTTGTGGAAGACAGCGAGCTTTATCGTCAGCAGCTTTCGCAGATCCTCGCCGGTCCCGATCGCGAGATCACGCTGGCGCAGGATGGCACCTCGGCCCTTGAGTTGCTGGTCGAGCGCCCGTACTCGCTGGTCGTCACCGACCTGGCCCTCCCGGGCGTGACGGGTCTGGACCTGATCCGCGAGATCCGCGCCCGTGATCTGCCCGTGACGATCATCGTGCTCAGCGGGAGTCCGACGGTCGAGTCGGCCGTCGAGGCCATGCGGCTTGGCGCCTACGATTTCGTGCTCAAGCCGATCGACCCCGACCGACTCGACATTCTGGTCGGCCAGGCGCTCGAGGATCGCCGGCTGATCGACGAGGTCGCCGACCTGAGCAACAAGCTCCGACGGCGGTTCGCCTACCACAACATCCTGGGGCGAAGCCGGCGGATGGCCGAGGTCTTCGCCCGGGTCGAACGGGTGGGCTCGTCGGACTGCACGGTCTTGATCACCGGGGAGACCGGAACCGGCAAGGAGTTGGTCGCCCAGGCGATCCACCAGAGCGACGTCGTTCACAGCAAGGGCAGGCTGGTGACCGTCAACTGCGCGGCCTTGCCGGAGCACCTGCTGGAGAGCGAGCTGTTCGGCCACGAGCGCGGGGCGTTCACCGGGGCCGACCGCCAGCATCGGGGCCGGTTCGAGGTCGCCGCCGGGGGGACGCTGTTCCTCGACGAAATCGGCGAGATGCCCATGGGCATGCAGGTCAAGCTGCTCCGCGTGCTTCAGGACGGCCGATTCGAGCGCGTCGGGGGGGGCGAGGCGATTCAGGCCGACTGCCGGGTGCTCGCCGCGACCAACATCAACCTGGCCGAGGCCGTCGCCGCCGGCAGATTCCGGAGCGACCTCTACTACCGCCTGAACGTCGTCTCGATCGAGCTTCCGCCGCTCCGCGACCGGCTCGACGACGTACCGCTTTTGGTCCACCACTTCCTGCACAAGATGGAGGAGCGCGGGCTCCCCGCCAAGACGATGTCGCGGGCGACGCTGTCGCGGCTGCTCCGCTACGACTGGCCCGGCAACGTCCGCCAGCTTGAACACGTCATCGAGCTGATGGTGGTGACCACGCGCGGGCCGGTGATCGAGCCCGAGAACCTCCCCGACGAAGTCGTCTCCCGCCGCGAGGAGCCGTTCAGCCTCGACTTCGACCACCATCGCCCGCTCCAGGAGCTGACCGACGAGTTCACCTACCGGATCGAGCGCGCCTACCTGATCCGGGTCCTGGAGAAATACCGAGGCCGGATCGACCGCTGCGCCGAGCACTGCGGGCTCTCGCGCCGGAGCATCAGCGAAAAGCTCCGCCGCTATGAGATCGACAAGGCCGCCTTCAAGTCCGCCCATCGCGCCCGCAAGGCCGCTTCTTCCCTGGCAATGGCCGGCGACCTGACGGTATGACCGCGAAAGCTCAAGCCGTCTTGCTCCTGCTGGCCGCGACCGGCGCCGGCGTCGGGCTCGGCCTGGAACCCGCCCCCTTGGGGGTCGTCTTTCTGCTGGCGTCGGCGTTCCTGCCCTGGGCGGCGGCCTGGCGCGACGCGGCTGGGACGGCGCTGCGGGGAGCGCTGGTCTGGGGGGCGCTGGTCCTCGGCCTGGGAATTTGCGCCCAGGCGGCCGCCCTGTCGGAGCCGATCGCGTCCGGGCGACCCTTGTCCGGACGAATTACGTATGTGATGACGATCGCCGCGCTCGCCGGCTTGACCTCGGTCCTCAACGCGAGGCGGCCGGGGGACAAGATCTGGGCGATCCTGATGGCGCTCTTGCTGGTCGTCTTCCTGATCCCCTGGCTGGAGGGGGCCGGTCGGATGCGGAGGGCCGACGGCCTGGCCGGGCTCCGGCTCGATTCGCCCTGGACGATCTTCTATGGCTTCCTGGCGGTGGCGGGGACGGTCAACTACCTCACCACGCACTTCCGGGCCGCGGTCGTCCTGGGGCTCGGCCTGATCGTCGAATACCTCGGCCTGCGGTCGCCGGACTGGTCGCCGGCGTCGAGGGCCTGGTGCTGGACGGCCGCCTCCTGGCTGTTCGGGGCGAGCTTCTGGGCCGCCTGGCTGGGCCGGTCGTCCCACAGAGAGGCGGCGAATAACGAAATCGACCGCATCTGGATCTGGTTCCGCGACCGCTGGGGGGCGGTCTGGGGGCTCCGGATCGCCGAGCAGTTCAACCGATCGGCGGCGATCGGCGACT
>CALCIC010000306.1 GCA_937907405.1 uncultured Isosphaeraceae bacterium
ATCATCGGAAGTCGGGAACTGCACCAAAACCTGCCGGGCATTCTCAAGGAGCTTGAGAATGAGAAGGAGCGGTACGTTCTGACCGTCCACGGAAAACCCCGCGCCGTGCTGATCGGCGCGGAGTCCTACCTTGGGATGATCCTCGAAGGCAAGCGGTCGAGCGAGGCCCTCGTCGGCTTGCAGCTCACGGCGCTTCTCGGGGGGGACCTCGGCGCCGTCCCCCTCGACGACCTCGAGCGAGCGCTCGGCGACCGCGTCGACTAACGCTTCGAGACCGCTTCATCGTTCTGGTCGGCCGACGACGTCTTTTCGCCGCCGACCGGCGGCTCGGCCGCTTCGAGCCCCTGCTTGCCGGCCATCCGCACGCGGACGAATTCGAAGATCCCCGGCAGGATCGAGATGAAGATGATGGCGACGATCACCAGTTTGAAGTTCTTCTGCACGCTTTCCAGGCCGCCGAACTTCCAGCCGCCGATCAGGAAGATCAAGACCCAGGCGACGCCGCCGGTCACGTTGTAGAGCGCGAACTTCGCGTAGTTCATCCGGCCGATCCCCGCCACGAACGGCGCGAAGGTCCGGACGATCGGGATGAACCGGGCGAGGATGATCGTCACCCCGCCGTGCTTCTCGTAGAACTCGTGCGCCCGCATCAGATGCTTGCGGTTCAGAAGCCGCGACTGCTCGCTGGCGAAGACCTTGGGGCCGACGTAAGAGCCGATCATGTAATTGACCGCGTCGCCGAGGATCGCCGCGACGATCAAGAGCGTGCAGAGCAGGCCCAGATGGATCGGCGTGTCGGGATGCGCCGCGACGGCGCCGGCGGCGAACAGGAGCGAATCGCCGGGCAGGAACGGAGTGACGACCAGGCCCGTCTCCGCGAAGACGATCGCGAACAGGATCACGTAGAGCCACGGGCCCGCCATGTGGGCCAGCGTGTTGATCGAGTCGGGGCTGAGGTGGATCAGGGTGTCGAAGAGTTGCCGGACGAGCTCCATCATCTACTCCATAGAGTCCTGTCGAAGCCTTCGGCCGAACGACCGGGCGAAGGCTGGGGATTGAGCGTGAACGGTGGCGGTCGTCGATCGATCAGGGGAGGGGGGGCGGTTCGCCGGCCCTGCGCGACTCGTCGCGCGACCGCACGGGCAGGTGGACGTTTCGTATCCCCGCGACGTCGCAGACGGAAAGCACGTCGGCCAGGTCCTGGTAGGCCAGCTTCGCCTCGCCCCGGATCATGACCCCTTGATTGGCGTACCGGCCGCGCGCCTCGCCGAGCAGCCGGCCGAGGCCGTCGAGGTCGTGGACCGTCTCCCCCACGGCGACCCGGCCGGGCTTGACGATGGTCAGGACCAGGTCGTCCGGGGCGGCCGTCAGCGGGGCCGCGTCGGCGACCTCCGGGACCTTCACGGCGAACTCGCTCTCGTCCCAGTCGTACAACCGCGTGGCCGCCATGAAGAACACCAGCAGGCAGAGGATCACGTCCACCATCGGCGTCATGTTGATGAACGGCGCTTCGTCGGTCTGAAGGTGCTGGGCGAGCATCGCGGGTCTCCCGAGGAAAGGCTGCTAGAAGACCCGGGTTTCCTGCGACCTCGGCGCGTCGGTCGCGGCGGGGGGCGCCGACGGCGGAGGAGGGGGCGCGAGCCGTCGGTCGCTCGCCGTCGGCCGCGTCGCGTCGCTGGAACCCATGTCGATCTCCTGCCTCGCCTTGTCGTCCAGCTCGCGGACCAACACGTCGAGCCGGTTGAGCAGATAGTAGTACATCGACACCGCCAGGATCGCGATCCCCAGCCCGAACGCCGTGGCGATCAAGGCGAGGCTGATGCCCTGCGCCAGCGCCTCGCCCCGCGCCGGTCCCGCCCGGCCGCCGAGGGCGTCGAACGACTGGATGATCCCGACCACCGTCCCCAGCAGGCCCAGCAGCGGGCCGAGCGTCGCCATGGCGCTCAGGATGCGTAAGTTCCGCTTCAGCTCGATGATCTCGCCGGCCGCGTCGTAGGCGAGCGTCTGGCGGATCGTCGCCGCCGGCTGGCCCCAGGCCTTGACGATGTGCGTGAACACCCGCGCGGCCGTGCTGTCATGCGCCTTGCAAAGCTCGATCGCCCGGTCCCGATCGAGTTTGCCGGCCGCCAGCCGGTCGAGGAACCGATCGACGAACTCGGGCGGCACGACCCGCTTCCGCCGTAACGCCGAGAGCCGTTCGAGCGCGAACCCCACCGTCAGCACCGAGCAAACCGCCAGCGGCCAGAGCATCGGATTCGACGCCGACAGCAACCGCCCGAGCGTGCTCCGGTCGACACCCGGCTTCGTCGCGCTCGGCGGTTCGGATTTCGCCCCCGGGCTCGCGGCCGGTTCCGCTTCCGCCTTCGCGGTCGACGGTTCGACGGCGGCCGGCGGAGCGGGCGGTTCCTGGCCGGTCGCCGTCGGCGCGATCGCGACCGCGATTGCGATTGCGATCAGCAGACCGAGAACGAGCCGGCAGTCGAGCAGCCATCGGCGAGTCGGCGGACGTCGCATCACAACGATCCCTCGAAAGACGATCTCAGGGCGATCCTCAAGTCCTTCCCCCGGTGGACCTTCGCGATCGCGGGGGTGATTCGCCGGAGCAATTCTCACCGGTTGCGCCGAGGCTGTCTATCGCGAGGACGGCATGGGATGTGCGGGTTTTATGCTTTAATGAAGCTTCAGCTCGGATCGACTGAACGCTAAGGGGATGTCATGGATCACGAGAAATATCGCAGTTGCATTGATGCGTGTTTTACTTGCGCCCGTGCGTGCGAGTACTGCAGCGACGCCTGCATCGACCATCCGGAAATGACGGCCTGCGTTCGAACGTGCCGGGACTGCGCGGAGTTATGTTGGACGTGTTCCGGCTTCATGAGCCGGGGGGCGTCGCTTGCCGCCGCCGTCTGCCGCGTTTGCGCAGAGGCGTGCGACGCCTGCGCCGCCGAGTGCGGCAAGCACACGGCCGACCATTGCCGTCGATGCGCCGAGGCTTGCCGTCGTTGCGCCGAGGCTTGCCGGAAAATGGCGGCGTAGTCGACGGCCTGCCGCTCCCCACCACACCCCGACAATCAGAATCGAAGGATGAACACGTCATGCGAGCGTCGAATCAAGCTGAGACGACGGTGGAGTTGAAGGGCGTCCACCTTTGCTGCGGCGGATGCACTGATGCTGTGGACGAGGCGGCGGCCGGCGTGCCGGGAGTCGAGTCGCGGTGTCACATGGGGAGCCAGTCCGTGACCCTCACGGGGAGCCCCGGCGCGATCCAACAGGCGCTCGAAGCGGTGGCCGCCGCCGGCTTCCACGGCGAGACGGGCGACGACCGGTTGGCGATGAAGCCGCAGGGCGATCTTCCCCGGGGGAAGGTCAAGCTCCTGAAGCTTTCAGGCATCCATAACTGTTGTGATCTCTGTTGTGACGCCATCAAGGGGGCGGTCGCTTCCGTTCCCGGGGTCACCGGCGACACGGCCGAGCCTGGCGGGACGAGCTTCGAGGTCGCCGGCGATTTCGAGCCCGACGCGCTGCTTCATGCTCTCCACGCCGCCGGCTTCAACGCGCGGGCCAGCTTGATTGTCCTTGCGATGGGTCACAAACCCTCGCCTTCAGGCGACTCCTTCAGGTTTTGCGGTGTTCGGCTATGATGCCGGGTCATGGAACACTACCGCACCGGTCCGCACAGCCGCTACGACCTGAAGTATCACTTCGTCTGGATCACCAAGTACCGCAAGGGCGTGCTGGTCGGCGAGGTCGGGATTCGCCTTCGGGAATTGGTGCGTGAAGTCTGTCGAACGTGTGAGATCGAGATCCTTCAGGGCTCGATCTCACGCGACCATGTCCACGTCCTGCTGTCGTGCCCTCCGAACCTGTCGCCCAGTAAGATCATGCAGTACATCAAGGGGAAGACGTCGCGGAAGCTGCTGATGGAGTTCCGGCATCTCCGGAAGCAGTATTGGGGACGACACTTGTGGGCGAGGGGGTACTTCGTGGCGTCGAGCGGCAACGTGACGGACGAGGCGATCATGGAGTACATCCGGCGGCAAGAGGGGACGGAGCCGGACGACGGCGGCGACAACTTTCAGGTTACGAAATCGTGAGCAAAGGACTTCAGTCCGGAGCCACGATTTTCCCCGAACCTACCGGCTTCTAGCCGGTAGTTGTTCAGT